>JAAVVV010000001.1:300000-392500 GCA_023910605.1 Bosea sp. (in: a-proteobacteria)
ACCCAAAAGTCTCGACATACCGACCTTTCGTCAGATCAATCAGCCAGCCTCAATGTCTGAAGTACGAAAGTGTCTACCAAAAGCCGGATGTCAGCAACTGGCGCAATCACGAACTGCCACACGGCACCAGTAATGTCCGCTTTCCTCAAATGGCAAAGTGGGCTTGAGTGACTGATCTGAGGGCGCAAACCTGATAGTCGGTCACCCTCGGAGGAGGATGGCTGGTTTGTGGTGCGCTGGTTTAGAAAAACTATCCTGAGATCAGGAAGCTCGCTCGAAATGGTCGTACCGGCGTGCAAAGATTAGAACTAAAGCGAAGCAGGATCTTCGTAGGCATGGAGGCCGCCAATGATTAGTTTCCGCTCGATCCGTCTGGTCTTTGCACTGTTCATCACAGCCTTTGCGTTCGGAAGCCTGTGGCCATCCCTGGGTTACGCCCAGAACTTGCGGGGTGTCGGTGTGGTGCTCATCCACGGGAAGGGCGGTGGGCAGGGCCCGCTTCAACCTCTTGCACAGGAGTTGCGGAAGCAGGGGGCGATTATCCTGATGCCCAGCATGTCCTGGAAGGCCGGTTACCGGCCCTATGAGCAAACCGTGCAGGAGGTTGCTGCTGCCGTTGTACGGATCCGCCAGATGGGGGCCCAGAAGGTCTTCCTGGCCGGTCATTCGATGGGAGCTAATATCTCGATCGGTTATGTCGCTGCGGGTGGCAGTGTCGATGGCATAATCGCGATGGCTCCGGGGCACAGGCCGGACTTCATTGCCACGATGACCGGCGACAGTCTTGATCGAGCGCGGGCTATGGTCGCCGCTGGTCGCGGCAATGAGCGTGCCCAGTTTCTCGACTGGGGCGGACGCGTTATGCCTGTGACGACGACGGCGGCTGCTTATGTGAGCTTCTTCGACCCAGATGGACCGGCAGGCCAGGCAGCGCGGGGACGCGGTACAGGGCGCTCCATTCTCTGGGTGATCGGTCGGGCGGACAGGCCTGCCATGCGCGACCGCGCTCCCTATGCGAGCGGGACGAGAATCGAAGTGGACGGCAACCATCAACAGACGCCCGTGGCAGCTGTACCCCATGTGCTGGAATGGCTGGCATCGCGTTGATCCCGACAACCGCCTGCACCTTGGAAATCAGGCCATTGTGTTGAGCCGCCTCAAGCTTTTGAATACAGGGAAACGTCCGCTTTCAACGTTCGCCGAAGCCGCCGCTAAGGACCGTTTTGGGGGCGCAAACCAGACGTCGAAGCTCACCGCAAACAGCCTTGACGAATTGACGAACGCCAGCTGACTTGCTGGCTGCGCTCAATTTTCAGACTTGCCGTCTCCAAAAGTTCATTATACTGAATGGATGAACGGAGGAGATGATGCGCGCAGCTCATGCGATATCGGTTCTCGTGATGGCGACGTCGGGCGCAAGCGCCCAGACGGCCAAATCGCAGGATCGTGTCGCAGTTGCTTCGCCTGTCACCCTCGCCGTCGGTGCCGATGGAGTTCTGAGGCCCATCAATACCCCCGATCAACCGCCGCAGACAATTGGCAACCCTTCCCCGCCCGGCGGCTCTCATCCATCAGGCAACAGTTTCAGCCCAAGAGACATTGACCACCCCTGCCCCGGCGCAGCGGCACTGGATCGAAATACAGCCCGGGACCTGGTGAAGCGTGTCGCGACACAGGAAGCCTTCTTTCCCGACTTCGTGCAGTCCGTCAGCAAGATCGAGAGTTCCTTCAAATCCAATGCTTTCTCCGGCCGCGCCTACGGCCTGATGCAGCTGACGCCCGCGACGGCCGACCGGTTCAAGGTGAACATCTGCGATCCGGAGGACAATGTGCGCGGCGGCGTGCGTTTCCTGCGCCACCTGCACCAGCGTTTCCGCAATCCGTTCTACATCCTCGCCGGCTACAACGCCGGTGAACAGACGCTGATCGAGCGGAACGGCTTGCCGCCCTACCCTGCGACGCTGACCTACATCGCCCGGGTGATGGACGATTTCTACGAGTGGCCCGCAATTGCCGAGGGCACACGGGCCGCTGAGGCCGGATCAGCGGTCACGCGCAACCGCCCTCCGGATGAACAACCCCAAATGATCGGGGCTATGACAGCTTCGGCGCCTGCCGAGCGCCGCCGGCCCCGTGTTGGTTCATCGCCATCACCCGAACCAGTCCCTGTCAGCTGGAACAGCGGCTTTGTCGCCAATTTCGATTGAACGCATGGAGCGCTCATGTCCCGATGGCCCCGTCTGATCCTGACCGCCCAGTGCTTGCTGATCGCGCTGCATGCAAGCGCCTACGCGAACCAGCTCCAGCCCGTGCAAAGCACCTTGCAGCGGCTCGTGCAGACGCTCACGGGGCCGATCGCAACCTCACTCGCGATCCTCGCCGTGATCGCTGCCGGTTTTCTCGCCTTCGTCGGACGCCTCAACTGGTTCTTCGCAGGCAGCATCATCTTCGGCATCGTCCTGGTGTTCGGCTCGGCCCAGATCGTGTCGTTCTTCCAGTCCGCAGTTGGCGGCGGTGGCGGAGGCTGACGCATCATGGACGAGCGCGACCTTGAAGAGCCGCTGATCACGCCTCTGGTGAAGCCGCTGACGGTGTCGCCAACGCTGCTGGGCGTGCCGTATTCGTATTTCATGTTCACGGGGGTGTGCACGGCGGTGATCTTCCTCGCCACCAAGAACCTGTGGTTTCTGTTCAGCTGCCTGCCGATCTATGCGACCGGCCGCATCCTCACCCTGAAAGACCACCGCATCTTCGACATTCTCGGTATCCGGCTCCGGCGCTGCCCGCCACGCAGCCGGGCGTTCTGGGGTGCGGACAGCTACAGGGTCTGACGGGCATGGTCGCAAACGCCCTTCTCAACGAGCTGACCTACGGCCGGGCTGCGAGCCGGGAGCTGCCGGTGGCGCGGCATGTCCCCTATCTCAGGCACGTCCAGGACGAGGTGATCAAACTCGCTGACGGCGTGCTGATGACTGTCCTCAAGCTCGATGGGTTTTCGTTCGAGACAGCCGACCAGTCAGAGCTCAATGTTCGCCTGCTCGCTCGCAACGACGTCCTGCGCACGCTCGGCAATTCCCGTTTCGCGCTGACCTCGCACATCATCCGCCGCGAGGTGTTTCCCAGCATTGCCTCGAGCTTCGACAACGCTTTCTGCCGTGAGCTTGACGAGCGCTACATGGCCTCGCTTGGCAGGAAGCGCATGTTCGTCAACGACATCTATCTGACCCTGCTTCGCCGAAACATGCAGGGCCATGTCGGCACCTTCGACGTGATGATGAAACGCTTGATGGGCAAGCGCGATGCTGCCGGCGAGTCCGTCGATGAGAAGACGGCGCTCACCGAACTGCTGGAAGCCGCTGCGGCGCTCAAGCAGAGCCTCGGGCCCTATGGCGCGCGGACGCTTGGCGTCGTCAAACGAGACGGCATCTGGATGTCGGAGCCGCTCGAGTTCCTGGTGCAGTTGCTCAATGGCGCCCTGCCCCGCCCGATGCCCCTGCCGCGCATGCCGCTGAACGAGGCGCTGGCGACCAAGCGGATTTCGTTCGGCCGTAACGCCGTCGAGATCAAGGGCGCGTCGCCGACCGATTCACGCGTCGGCGCCATGCTCTCGGTGCGCGAATACCCGGCCTACACAGGACCCGGCTCGATCGACAATCTTTTGAGCGTGCCGCACGAGTTCATCGTCACGCAGTCTTTCGGCATCGTCGACCGGGCCGAGGCGCTGTCCACGATCAATCTGATCGATCGTCAGGTCGACATGTCAGACGAGGCCGGCACCATCGTTGCCGAGCATCTGGCGGAAGCCCGCGACGAATTGCTGGGTTCCGTCGCTCTCTATGGCGAGCACCATATGAGCGTCTTCTGCCTCGGTCGGTCCATGGCTGATCTGCAGTCCTGCGTTACGGCAGTCGGCGGCGCGCTGACCGACCGCTCGATGCTGTGGACGCGCGAGGATCTCAACTGCGAGCCGGCCTTCTGGGCCATGCTGCCGGGCAATTTCGGCTACATCGCGCGGCGCAGCCTGATCAGCTCGAAAAACCTCGCAGGCTTCATGTCGATGCACAATTACGCCTCGGGCAGGCCAAGTGGCGGCCATTGGGGCCTGCCGATCTCGATCCTCGAGACCTCATCGCAGACGGCGTATTTCTACAACCATCATGTCCGCGACATCGGCAACTTCACCGTGGTCGGGCCGACCGGCTCGGGCAAGACCGTGTTCATGTCGTTCATCTCGGCGCAGACCTTGCGCATCCAGCCAAGGCCCAAGCTCGTCTACATCGACAAGGATCGCGGCGCCGAGATCTTCATCCGCGCCATGGGCGGGCAATACGAGGTGCTGAACCCCGGCGAGCCGACCGGCTTCAACCCGCTGATGCTGACCGATAATGGGGCGAACCGCGAGTTCCTGTTCCAGCTGTTCAGCTTTATGCTCAAGCCGCCGAGCCAACACGAGACGCTCTCGGCCTCGGAACAGCAGGTCATCCGCAATGCCGTAAACACGGTGCTGGCCGGCGGGCCTGAGGGCCGCACGCTGCCGGAATTCGCGACGCTGCTTCGTGGCCGTCTTCGCCAGAACGAGGGCGATCTCATGTCGAGATTGGCCAGTTGGGTCGCGCCCGAACAAAAGGGCTGGCTCTTCAACAATCCAGACGACCGGTTCTCCGTCACCTCGATCTTCGGCTTCGACATGACGCGCGTGCTTGACCTGCCCGACATCAGGACGGCTGCGCTGATGTACATCTTCCACCGGATCGAGGAGCTTTTCACCGGCGATCCGGTGATGATCTTCATCGATGAAGACTGGAAGATGCTCGAGGATCCGGAGTTCGCCTATTTCATCAAGGACAAGCTCAAGACCATCCGGAAGCGCAACGGCATCGTCGGCCTCGGCACGCAGACCGCCAAGGACATCGTCAGATCGCCTGACGCCAACACGATCATCGAGCAATCGCTGACCAACATCTTCTTCCCCAACGCCAAGGCCGATGACGAGAGCTACAGCGAGGCGTTTCGCTTGAGCCGCCACGAGGTCGCCTGGATCCGCGAAAATGTCCCAGAAAGCCGCCAGTTCCTGATCAAGTCTGGCCAGGATTCGGTGATCGCACGGCTCGACCTCGGGTCAATGCCGGACCTGGTCCGTGTGCTCTCGGGCCGAACCGAAACGCTGGCCGAATGCGCAGCGCTCCGTGAGCGGCATGGCGAGGATCCCGCAGCCTGGCTACCGCATTTCCTGGGGAGGGCGGCATGAGGATCGGCTTGGCTCTCACCATCATCGCGCTTGTGTCGGCGTCGAGCTTCTCAGCATTGGGCGCCGTGCCAACGCGCGATCAGGCGATCCTCAACCAGCGCACCGAAACCTCGACCGTGAAGGTCCGCTTGCTCGAGACCACGCGCAAAACCGGGACCAACGCCAAGGGCATCCGCTGCGCCGCGACCACCGGCCAGCGCGGCACGACGCGGGATACCACCCAATCCATCACGCCCAATGGTGGCGAGGGCCGGATACGGCAATTCGATTTCGGCATTCAACGCGCGCCACAAGCCTCTGTAACGCCCGCTGCCACACCTGCTGGCAACCCTGTCGTCATTCCAGCTGTCAATCCGGGGCGAAACGCGCAGCAGCGCAGCCTGATGGATGGTACATCGACGGTGATCGGCGGGGTCGATACGCAAGCTGCGATCATTCCTGACAGCCAGGCACAGTACCGTCAGATGACAGTGGGGGTCGGCACGGCGCCAACCGTCACAGCCGCGCTCGATCAGAACAGCGCCGTGCGCACCCAGAACGGCATCACCTGGAACCAGACCACCCAATCGGCGAACTTGCTGGTGCAGGCGCTCAACACCGCGAACCTGTTCACTGTCGGACAACTCAGCGCCAGCGCGGGCGGGATGAACACGGGGCTGCCAGCGCAAAGTCCCGTTGGTGGCACCACATGCGCTGGTGGATTGATCGGTCGCGGCACGGCAGACGATCCTTGCCGATCCGCCAGTTCAGCCTGCTCCACCACTGCGCCGGGCGTCACGCCGGATCCGGCTTGTGTGTCGCAACGCTTCATCGACAGCACAGGCAACGTGTCCGTCTATCTCAGTGGTGTTCAGAGCTCTGCTCAGAGCGCCGGGGTCATGCCCGCCCTTGCCGCATCATCAACGTCAGCAGTGCCGGGGACTGATCTGATGACCGCGCTTCAGACCAATCGGTAGCCAGCGAAAGGAGAGGATCATGACGACCCAAAAAGGATCGACGGTTGCAAGAGCGACAAAGCCAATGCTGGCGAGGCCCCGCCATGGGACCACCGGCTTTCGGCTTGCGATGATCGCAGCAGCCCTCCTCTGGAGCGGCGCGGCTTTCGCGCAGGTGCCCGTCCTCGACGGAGCCAACCTCCAGAAATCCACCGAGATCGCCACCACCACAAACGACATCCTCACCGCCTCCCGCGACATCATGCAGAACACGAGAGCGACGCTTGAAGCGGTGACCGGCGACCGCACAGGCCAGGCGGGCCAGCTCGCCAGCATGGCGCTGGGTGGTGGCTTCTCCATGGGACAGGCTCCCTCGCTCGGTGCGGTGATATCGGGCGGGCCACTGTCCTTTGAAGGCATGGGCGGCTCGCAAGCCATGGTCACGCAGCTGATCAACAGCCTGCAGCTTGTGCAGTCGCTGTCTGGCCTGCTCAACGGCCAGCGCACCGGCAACGACCAGGGCTACCAGAACTCCGTCAACCTCGCCGCGACCATGGCGGGCCTTGTCACTTCGACGCAAGGCGCGATCCAGCAGCGCAGCCAGGCTTTTGGAGCTGGCGGGCAACAGATCGGAACAGCGCGCGACCTCAAGGGCTCGGTCGACCAGAACACCATGGTGCAGATCCAGACCGGCCAGACCATCAACGAGCTGACCGGCGTCGTGAACAACGCGGTCGCGGCCACCAACCAGCAGAACCTCGAACGGCTTCAACTCCTGTCCTCGACATCGCGCGCCATGTCTGTGGTTCCGGCACGCTGATGGCCAGAGTCTCCGACATCGCCATAGGGCGGTCCCGGATCGATGCCGGGAACGATGCAACATGTCGCAAGACGCGCATTGCGATCCTGTTGGCGTTGGCGGTCGGCCTCAGCGGTTGTGGCTATCGTGAGCTCAAGGCCCCTTGCGGTCCGGACGAGGGCGGCACGCCAGCACTCTCCTATGCGCCCCTGGCACAGCGCGTGACAGGATCGCCGCTCGACCAGCTCAGCGCAGGCGGCATTCCCGTTGTCGATCCCTGCGGCCCGCTGCGCTCGATCAACGCCCCCAGATCACCGTCGGGGATGATGCCATGAATTTCACGGTCGACACCTTTCTGGCCCGTGTCGACCAGATCGGCACCACTTTCGTCCAGAACGCCTATCAGCAATTGGCTGCCGCGCTGACCGGTTCGGGTGCGGGCGGCACAGGGGTCAATGTCGCGGCCTTGCTTCTGACCCTCTACGTCATCTTCTGGGGGTTTGGCCTCTGGTTCGGCACAGCGCGTGGTGGGCCGCTCGAGGCGGTGTTTCGGCTGTTTCGGGTGTTCCTGATCTACACCATGGCGACGTCCTGGTCGGACTTTCAGGTGTTCGCCTACACCTTCTTCAACGAGACGCCTGGGGCCATCGGCAACGCCATGCTGGGCGCGGTGGCCAATGCCAACAACACCGGGCTTGGCGTCAACCTTACCTCCGTCAATGCCGTGCAGACGGCGCTGACCAATGTCTGGAACACCACCCTCAACCTCGCCAGTGCGTTCACGCAGAATGCCGGCTATCTCTCCGCCGGCCCCTACATCTTCGCTGGCATCATGGTCGTCGCGGTGGCGCTGCTGATTGCCTATGCGGTCTTCGTCATCACGCTGGCCAAGCTGTTCATGTGGTTGTTGCTGGCGCTCGGGCCCATCTTCATCATCCTGCTGCTGTTCGGCTTCACCTCGCAGTTCTTCTCCGGCTGGATCCGGACGATCGTGCTATATTTTGTGGTGCAGGTGCTGATCTACGCCTTCCTCGCCTTCTTTCTCGCGCTCTCGCAGCAGTATTTCGATGCGGCGACCGGGGTAGCCGCCAACCAGACCGCCACTTTTGGCAATGTCGGCCCGATCATCGTTGTCGCCCTGATCGGCTTCTTCCTGCTGATGCAGATCCCGACCGTGGCCGCCAATATCGTCGGCGGATTCGCGCTTGGCGTGCCTTCGACACGGCGCGGCTGGAATAATGTTTCAGCCGCTGCTGGCCGTCTTGTGGGTGGTGCCCGCGCCTCGCGCGACGGCTTCCAGCGCTACCTTGGCGGGCTGACCACAACCGAACGGCAACAGGGCCGCAGCGTCGGCCGCCGCATGCTGGCGCAGCGCAGCTATCTCGACACGGCCGAAGCGCGGCAGATCCAGTCGCAGCTCAGCCGCCGCGAGCCCCCAAGGCCGTGAAGCGCAATCGTTGATGCCAGAGGGGGAGGTGAAAGCAAAGGCGTGAGAGTCGGCAGGTCAGGCGGAGGCAGCTGGCACAGAGCCGAGCAGACAGCAGAAAGACAGAAAGGCAAAGGCGAAAGACACCATGGCGGCGGATGCGACGGCGATTCAACAAGGCATCAAGCCTGATCCGGGGCTGCAGACCTATTACCGGGACGGCGCGACGTGGGAGACCGCCATCGCCCGCCGTAACGCCTTCTCGCGCGCCATTGCCTGGACCGTCACGCTCATCATGACGGTGATCGCCATCGGCGCGGTCGCCGCGCTGGTCATGGTCCTGCCGCTGAAAAGCTATGAGCCCTACATGATCGTGGTCGACCGCTCGTCCGGCTTCGTCGAGGTCAAACGCCCCTTGGCTCAGGACCCGCTCAATCCTGACGAAGCCATCACCATGTTCAACGTCGTGCGCTATGTCAGGACGCGGGAGACCTATGACCCCCGCGCGCTCAAGGACAATTTCGATCTGGCGCAATTGCTCTCGACCGGCGACGCCCAGCGCGAATTGACCGAGATCTATTCGCCCGGCAACCCCAACAATCTCGTCAGGCTCTATGGCGCGAACACGCTTGTGTCCGTGACGATCAAATCCGTCACCTTCCCCAACACCCGCACCGCGCTGGTGCGCTTCTCGACGGACGAACGACGCAGCACCGGGATCACAACCCGCCATTGGCAGTCGCTGGTCCGCTTCCGTTACACCAGCGCCCCTGCCCGCAACGAGGTCCGCTTCGAGAACCCGCTCGGCTTCCAGGTGCTGGAGTATCGGCGCGATCAGGAGACAGTGCCCGCCATTGCCCCAATTGCCGCGCCCGTTTCCGCTCCTGTTTCCGCTCCTGCCTTCTCACCCGGCTTCACTCCTGCTCCTGCACCTAGTCCTGCGCCTGCACCTGCCCAGTCCACCGGGGCGACGCGGCAATGAATTGGGGGGCTGCCTGCATCATGCTGTGGCTTGGTATCGGCTCGTTCCTGAGCGCCGCCGCAGCCCTGGCCGACACCTTGCCCCGGCCCGGCCCGAAGGATAGCCGCATCCGTTACGTCGCCTATCACCGTGATCAGGTGGTGGCGATCGACGTGACCTTCGGCGCGTCCACCATGATCGTCTTCGAGGATGACGAGAAGATCGAGACGCTCGGTGCTGGCGACGCGCTCGGCTTCAAGATCGAACCGAACAAGCGCGGCAATGTGCTCTTCGTCAAACCGGCCGAAAAGGATGCGCTTGCCAACCTCAATGTGCTCACCACCAAGCGGCACTATGTGTTTGTGCTGCGCTCAGGGTTCCGCAACATCCGCAACCAGGTTTTTGCGGTGCGCTTCACCTATCCTGACACCGCCACAACGGTGGCTGATCTGGACGAGGCCCGTCGACGCGCCTCCGAGCCCAACCTGCGCAATCTCAATGTCGCCAACGCCAACACGGACTACGGCTACAAGGGCTCATCCGCCAACAAGCCCTCCGTCATTTTCGACGATGGTGTCAAAACCTTCTTCCGCTTCGAGGCCCAGGTTCCCGCGATCTACATCGTCGACCGCCAGCGCAACGAGAGCCTGGTCAACTTTCGCCGTGAAGGGCCGTACATCGTTGTCGACCGGGTCAACTATCAATGGACCCTGCGCAATGGCGACGATGTTACCTGCGTCTTCAACCAGCGCCTGACCAACGTCATTGAGCCCACCGGCGTCGAGCCCTTCGCGCCGCAGCGGGTGGGTGAGCGCACCGCTCAGCCTCCCCGACGCCAGAACATGGCCGCCAACGCGCGCCTGAATTCAGCAGGGAGGGCGCCGTGATGCCGACACCCGAGCAATGGCGGCAGCTTGATCTGGAGAGCGCGGCGGCAACGGCTGTGGCGCGCCCCCAATCCAATGTGGGCACGTTCCTGAAGGTGGTCGTGCCGCTCGGCGCGATCCTGCTCGCCGGCTACATCATCTATGAGGGTCTGCAGACGCCGCAGCCGTCCTTCATCCGGCCTGACAATGAGGAGTTCCGGACAACGCAGTTTCCAGCGCCGTCCCTGGGCGAGCCGCCACCACAGCGCAACCAGGGCACGATCCAGATCCCGGCAGCTCCACCACCGCCGCCTCCACCCATCCCGCCAGCGCCTGTTCCGCCTCCGGTCGTGCTCACCCCGCCCCCTCCTCCGCCAGAGCCGCCACAGCCCATCCTCATTCAACCGGGTTTTCGGAATACACCGCCTGCCGATGACAGCGAGGCACGCCGCCTCGCCGAAGAAGAGCGGCGACGCTGGGAGCGCTTCCGTGCCAGCAGCATCGTTATTGACCAGGGCAGCGAGGTGGCGCTCGGGGCTGACGGCGCGATAGCGGGCCCCAGATCAGAGCCCAGCACGCGTGATCAGGAGAGCGATCCGAACCGGCGCTTTCTCAATCAGGCTGCGGCCGCAGGTGTCGAGACAGCGCAGGCCTCGCAGAACCGGCGGATCGACGCGCTCGTGCCGCAAGGTACCATGATCCGCGCGGTGCTCGAAAACGCGGTCGTCTCGGACCTGCCAGGCATGGTGCGCGCCGTGACCACCGAGGATGTCTGGTCGTTTGATGGGCGTCGCATCCTCATCCCGTCTGGCAGCCGCCTGATCGGCGATTACCGCTCCGGCATTACACGCGGCCAGACGCGGGTGTTTATCGTCTGGACGCGGATGCTGCGCGCGGACGGGGTGTCCGTGCAACTCGGCTCCATCGGCACCGACGATCTTGGCCGCAGCGGTGCGACTGGCTTTGTCGACAACAAGTACCTTGAGCGCTTCGGCGCGGCGATCGTGCTGAGCGTCGTAGGAGCAGCTTCCCAATTTATCGCCGGCCTCGGCGTGCGCGACACCAACCCAACCGGCACGACGGTGACGGTGACGGACCCTGTGACCGGCGTCAGCACCACCACCCAGACCGGCGGCAACAACAGCGGGGGCTTGTCCCAATCGGATCGCGGCCGCCAGATTGCGGCGCAGACCACCAGCCAGACGCTGACACAACTGGCTCAGGAGGCGCTGCGCGACTCCATCAACATCCCGCCCACCATCCATCTCGATCAGGGTACGCGCGTGATCGTCTTCGTGCGTCGCGATCTCGATTTCTCGGGGCTCTATCCCGATCCCGTCCGCGAGGCGCTGAGGGAGATCCAACGTGAACGCCAGCGCGCTCCGTAGCTCCGGGCCAAATGCTGGGGAAAGCACCGGGCAAATTTCCAGCCACAGCACCGGTTCGGTCTATCTCGACCGTGCGCTCGAGCCGCTCCGGCCCTGGCTCGCCGATCCGCGTGTCGTCGAGATCGTCGCCAACGGCCCGGGCATCGTCTTCGTCGAGGTCATGGGCGAACCGGCGATGCGACGCTTTAAAGTCCCGAAGCTCACATCCGCCGAAATCCGGCATCTATGCGAGCGCGTCGCCGGCGCGACCGACCAGGCCGTCAACGAGGAGCATCCCTTGCTGAGCGCCGCACTGCCAACCGGTGAGCGCTTCCAGGGCGTGCTGCCGCCCGCGACCACGGGAGGCGGTGGCTTCGCCATTCGCAAGCAGGTCATCCAGAAGCTGCATCTTGCCGACTATCTGGCGATGGGCGCCTTCGACCGCACCATTGTCGTTGTTGACGAGGATCTGTCGGAGACGGATCGGGAGCTCTGTGCCTTGCTGCACGCCCGCGACTTCGCCGCCTTCCTGAGCCTTGCCGTCAGAAGCCGCATCTCGATCCTGATCTCTGGCGGCACGTCGAGCGGCAAGACCACCTTCCTCAACACGTTGCTCTCCGAAGTGCCATCAGACGAGCGCATCCTGACCATCGAGGACACCCGCGAGCTGCAGCCGCCCCATGAGAACCACCTGGCTTTGATCGCCTCCAAAGGCGACCAGGGCCTCGCCCGCGTTACCATCGAGAGCTTGCTGCAGGCCTCGCTCCGCTTGCGGCCAGACCGCATCTTCCTCGGCGAAATCCGTGGGCCTGAAGCCTATTCCTTCCTGCGTGCCATCAACACCGGTCATCCTGGCTCGATCACCACCGTCCATGCCGATACCCCGTCAGGCGCGGTCGAGCAGCTCAGCCTGATGGTGATGCAGGCGGGGCTGGGCCTGATGAAAGCCGAGATCGCCAGCTACATCCGTTCGGTCATCCCGATCATCGTGCAGTTCCGGCGCATGACCGGCGGCGAGCGCGTCATGACCCATGTCGAGTTTTCGAAGATGCCGATCTGGCTCAAAGAGCAAGGCCTCGACGGCGACGCAAAGGGGCGCATCTGATGCGGCGCTGGTCGGCCAGGCTCGTGATCGCGCTCGTTGGGGCCGCGTTCCTCTTCCTCGCCTGGAGCCTGGTCTACGCCATCATCGTCGGCTGGCGCTTCAACCCTGCCCTGCCCTCGGAAGGCGCGGTGCGCTGGGCGCTGCTGCAGAGCCTGAATGCCGAGTATTCGGCTCAGGCGCTGCTGCGCAGCGCGGATCATTTCTACCGGCGGATGATGTTCCCCGCAACGCAGGCCGAGACGATCATCCGAGGCGGCATCGCACTTGGCCTCGTGTTGGCGGCTGGCGTTGGCCTTGCCATTGCAGCGCATGTCCTGCGCCCCCTCAAACCCTATGGCGAAGCGAGGTTCGGGTCGGTGCTTGATGCGGAGAAACGCAAGCTCACCACCCGGCGAGGACTGATCCTGGGGCGGCTCAGCGGCGCGACCATCACCTCGGACGAGCCCGGCCATGTCCTCGTGGTCGGGCCCACTCGTTCAGGCAAGGGCCAGAGTTTCATCGGGCCGAACGGGATCATGTGGCAAGGCTCGGCCGTCTTCTTCGATCCCAAGAAGGAGAACTTCGCCATCTTCGGCGCCTACCGTGCCGCATCGGGCGACAAGGTCTACCTGTTCAATCCCGGTGAACTGCGCTCGCACCGCTACAATCCGCTGGAATTCATCCGGCGCGACGCGACCATGCCGACCGATGCGCTGGTCGTCGCAGGGTTCATCGTGCCCGATACTCCTGGCGAAATCTGGGGGAAATCTGCCCGGCTCCTGCTCGCCGCCATGATCGGCTACGTGCTGACCTCGCCGCTCTGCGAAAACACCCGGCATCTGCGATCGGTCGCCAGGATGCTGGTCTCCGGCAAGGACATCTCGGCCTACCTCAAAAGCATCGTCCAGACGGAAAGCCAGCACCTGCCCTCCTGGGTCCTCGACGCCTTCAACCAGTACATCGCGCTTGAACCCGAAACCCGCAATTCGGCGGTGTTTAACCTCAACATCGCGCTCAACCCCTGGAACAACCAGCTGGTTGCCGCGGCCACCGAGACCAGCGACTTCGATATCCGGGAGCTGCGCCGCAAGCGGATGTCGATCTTCATTGGCTGCTCGGTCGCCCAGCTCGACGCCTTCCGGCCGCTCCTCAACATCCTGATCCAGCAGATCCACGATGTGCTGATGGTGGCGCCCCCCCAACGTGACGAGCCGCATCAGGTCCTCCTGATGATCGACGAATTCCGGCAGCTTGGCCGCATGGACGATCTTATCAGCAAACTCACCATCAACGCCGGCTATGGCTTCCGCGTAGTGATCGTGCTGCAGAACCTCTCGCAGCTCGATGAGGTCTACGGCAAGGCGGTCCGCGAGACGACGGTCTCGGCCTGCGCCACCCAGCTCTATATCCGCATCGACAACCTCGATACCTCTGAATACCTCTCGAAGATGCTCGGCGAAACCACGATCGAGCTGAAACGCGCCTCGCTCCGGCGCGGTGGCATGCTTGGGCAGAAGACCATCAACACCGACTACGACGCGGTGCCCCTGCGCACGCCGCAGCAGCTGCGCCAGATGGATCCGCGCAAGATCATCCTGCTCGTGTCAAGCGCACCGCCATTTGAGCTCGAGCGCGTAATCTACCACGATGATCGGCCCTACAGGCAGGCGCTGGAGGAGGTCAGGTTCCAGTCGGTGAGCGTGCCGGAGTTGGAACCGTACGCGGATGCAGGCGGGGGGTTGGCGACGGCTGCTGTGCCTGCATCGGTCGGGAATAATGTCTCGGCGACTCCGGGAGCAGCCATGGGAAGTTCGCAAGCGACAAAAGCCAGCGCCGAGCCATCTCTTGATGTCATTGAACGACAAGCCGACACACCAACTGTGCCGGTTACGAGGCAGTCCAAACCGGTCCGTGTTGGGCGTGTTGATTATCGCCAATTGGCCCATGACAGCCGAATTCCATCTACGCCAACCACCTCCGCAGGAAGCTTACCGATTGAGGTTGCCTTGACCGCTCAAATCGAAGCAGGTGCAGCCGCGTTCCGACAGGTCATGGAAGGGCTTCCCCATGGCGGCGAGCATGACGAGCTTATCGACCAGCTTCAGCAGATGACGATGCTTCATGCCGAATTCGGGGATGACGACAGAATCTTCGAATGAGCCCATCGTCGAGGTCAGTTGTTAAAATCGACGCCACCGGTAGCGCGACTATGCGTTGGTTCCATGTCAGGGAAGCAGACGCTTCCGCTCGAAAGCAACAAGTCTGGCTTGCGCCCCTTCACCAGTCATTGTTCACGAGTTGCTCGATTGCGGACATTGGTGGTCAGCGACCTGCTTAGAGCGGAACCCAACCTGAGTGAATCGGGAGGGATTCCCAAATCATGAGCGAAGTGATTCAGACATGCTTGCCGGGCGGAGGCCGGCAGGCATGTCGAGAGCGCTGTCGGTCGATCTTCGGGTTCGGGTTTTGGGGGCTGTCGCGTTGGGTGCAACGCATCGCGAGGCGGCCGAGCGGTTCGGCGTAAGCGCCGCAAGCGTCAGCCGGTGGCGCAAGCGAGAGCGCGACCAAGGCGATCCGCGCCCAGGGCGGCTTGGCGGCGACCGACGTTCGGACCGGATCGAGGCGCACCATAATGCGGTGATGGCCGCGCTTGGCCCTGGCAGGGACGCCACCATCGAGGAAGTTCGCGCGAGCCTGGCGGAACAGGGCCTCATCTTCGGCTTCGGCACGATCCAGCGCTTCTTCGCGCGCCACGCCATCACGCGCAAAAAAAGACCGCGCACGCCACCGAACAAGACCGTCCCGACGTCCTGATCCGGCGCGAACGGTGGTTCGAGGATCAGCTCGATCTCGATCCGGACCGGCTGGTCTTCATCGACGAGACATGGGCCTCGACCAACATGGCACGCCGCCATGGGCGTTGCCGGCGTGGCGAGCGGCTTCGGGTCGGTGTCCCGCATGGCCATTGGAAGACGACCACCTTTGTCGGCGTTCTGACGCTGCGCGGCTTCATCGCTCCCTGGGTGCTTGATGGGCCGATCAACCGCGACGCCTTCGAGACCTATGTGGCCAAGGTGCTGATCCCGGAACTGCGGCCCGGCGACATGGTCGTCATGGACAATCTGTCCAGCCACAAAGGGCCGCGCGTACGCCAGATGATCGAGGCGGCGGGGGCCGATCTGCGCTACCTCCCGCCCTACAGCCCCGACTTCAACCCCATCGAGAACGCCTTCACCAAGCTCAAGGCGCTGCTAAGAAAAGCCGCCGAGCGAACCATCGGAGGTCTGTGGGACGCCATCGGGCGCATCCTCAACCTCTTCCCGCCCGCAGAGTGCGCAAACTATTTCAGTGCCGCAGGCTATGATGCAACCTGATCGGATTCCGCTCTAGCGCTCACGATCGCTCGAATGCAGAGCCCTGCGTCGCACTTGTAACCGGAACCAATGCACCTCAATGATCCTCGCCACTCGCCCCGACCACGACGATATCGAACGGTGCGCCGGGGACATTGACCTTGTGTGTGACCGCCATTCTCGCGCTATCGATCACATGGATCTGACCCTTTGCGGGGTCGGAGACCACGACACGGTCGCCGCTGGCTGACAGACGTGGCCGTGGAACAGCAGAACCACCCTCCATAGAATAGGCGGTTGTAACGGCAAGGGAACCTTCGATCTTGCCCGTCAGCGCGTTGATCTTGTGAAGCTGGCCATCCTCCGTGACGACAAAGCCGAAATCTCCATTGACCCTGTCACGGGCAAAATGCATGCGGCGTGATGGCAACTTCACGAAGTTGAATTCCTTGGCGACCGGGTCGAGAATGATCATTCCGTCGGCGCCGAAATCGCCGAGGAAGGACTTGGTGGCATTGCCGCCAGCCATGTTGCGCACCATCCGCTCGGTGGGCAGCGTCGTTGTGTAGGCAACCTTCTCGAAGGTGCCGCCGGTGCGGGTCATGCGCAGCAGCAGGACACCATCGGCGCAGCCGAAGGCCGAGGTCGCACCAGACTTGGCTTCGCCGTGCATGCGCGGGCAATCGGGGGACCTCGCAACGGATTTGCCCACCCGGTCGAGCAAGTCGATGCCAATGGGCAGGGCCTTGTCATCGGTCGGATGCGGGATGCTGACAGCGGTAAACGTGCCGAGAGGTGCCGCAAGGCCATGATGAGGTGCTGCGGTCTTGATCAGGGCAGGCTTGCCCTTGCCGCCCAGCAAGGCCTCTTCCGCAAACATGCTGGCCTGCCCATCACCATCGAAGAAGGCGGCAACACGGCCATTGTCGATGTTGATGTGAGAAGGCCTGAGACCAAGAATGGACGCCGTGGTCATGCGCGGTGCCTTTGCGTCGACGTCCGCGTGGTCGCCATGGCTGGTCACGGTGACGCCGCTGTCGATCACGTCCACGCGGCCCTGTGCCCCCTGGGTTGCATAGATGAGGCGCCCGGTTTCGTTGGCCTTGAGGCGAGCGGGGCCTTCAACCCCAAAATTGGCAATAATCTTCCCGGTCAGGGCATCCACCACCGTGATCTTGCCACTGGAGTGATCAGCTACGACCGCCCGATACACCGCCTTTTCTGCGGCGGTTGCACCAGTGACGAGAGCGAGCATGAGAGCGGCAGAAACTAGAGTTCGCATGGGAGATCCTGTTGTTGTGAACGGGGGTCTGAAACGTGAAAAACAAGAGCGCTGATCCGGATTGCTCAACCTGGTCGATCGCGGCAGTTGCCGCATTCGCCGAGCACCTCCAGCGATGTCCGAAGTGGAGTGAACCCGAAAGCCTGTGCTGTTGGCTTCAAGGCCGGCGCGATGAATTCGGCATCGGCTTCCTCGACTTTGCCGCAGCAAGCGCAGACCAGCAGGGCCACGGGCTCGTCAGGTTGATGAACATGCTGCGCGGCGATGAAGGCGTTCCTGCTTTCGACGCGCAGGACGAGGCCAGCATCCTTGAGCGCACCTAGCACCCGGTAGACTTGCGTTGGTGCGATCCGGTCCCCACCGTCAGCGAGGCGATGCACGAGTTCATAGGCTCCCAAAGGCTGGGCAGATTCCCGCAGCAAGGCCAGCACCTGCTCGGCGCGCGCATTCAGCGTCTGCGGATCATGCCGTCCCATCGCAAACTCGTTTGAGGGTTGACTCGATGTGTAATGTTATAGTGTAACATGCAAACTGTTACAACATAACACCTCTCTTGGAAAGCCTGCCTGATGGATCGCGCCGATATGTTCATCGACCGCCGCCTGCCGGTCACTGTGCTCTCGGGCTTTCTGGGGGCTGGCAAGACGACGCTGCTCAACCATGTGCTGAACAACCGCGAAGGCAAGCGCGTCGCGGTCATCGTCAATGACATGAGCGAGGTCAACATCGACGCCGACCTCGTGCGCGAGAATGGCGGGCTGTCGCACACCGAGGAAAAACTCGTCGAGATGAGCAATGGCTGCATCTGCTGCACCTTGCGCGATGATTTGCTGGTCGAGGTGCGCCGCCTCGCTGCCGAAAAGAAGTTCGACTATCTGCTGATCGAGGGTACCGGTATTGCCGAACCCTTGCCGATCGCCGCCACTTTCTCGTTCCGCGATGAGGACGACGCCAGCCTCGATGACGTGGCACGGCTCGACACGATGGTGACGGTTGTCGATGCCGTGAACCTGCTGAGTGACTATGACAGCACGGACTTCCTCAAGGATCGCGGCGAAACGGCTGGCGAGCAGGATCACCGCACCATGGTCGATCTTCTGGTCGAGCAGATCGAGTTCGCGGATGTCGTTGTCATCAACAAGGTCAGCGATGTCACGCCCGAACAACTGGCGAAGGTGCGTGTCGTGGTGCGCGGCCTCAACGCCGACGCCCGCATTGTCGAGACTGACAACAGCCGCGTCGCGCTCGATGCCGTGCTGAACACGCGCCTGTTCAACGAGGAAAAGGCGCAGGAGCATCCGCTCTGGCACAAGGAATTGTTCGGCTTCCGCGACCATGTGCCCGAGACCGAGGAATATGGCATCCGCTCGTTCGTCTATCGCGCGCGCAGACCCTTTCACCCGGAAAAGCTGCACGCGATCTTGGGCAAGCGCCTTCCGGGCGTGATCCGCGCCAAAGGGCATTTCTGGTTGGCGACACGGCCCAACTGGGTTGGCGAACTCTCATTGGCGGGCCAAATCACGCGCACTGAAGGGCTGGGAAGCTGGTGGGCCGCCGTGCCCAAGGAGCGCTGGCCCAAATCACCGGAGTTCCAGTCGCTGATGCGCAAGCACTGGACACCGAGCTGGGGCGACCGCCGCCAGGAACTGGTGTTCATCGGCGGCACGGACATGGACGAAGCCGCCATCCGTGCCAGTCTTGATGAATGCCTCGTGGGTGCCGTCACGACGGGTATTTCGAAGTCACACCAAAACCTCGCCGATCCGTTCCCGCTCTGGGGCAAAGGACAAGCCGCGTGAGCGTTGGCCAACAATTGGTGGATGAAGCAATCGGTCTTAGCCGCGGCGTACTATCGGTCTGCTTCCGTTGCCGCCCAGAGGGTTGGAAGGGCGAAGATACGGAACGGCCGGGTGTAAGACTGGCGGAAGCCATCGAGGCGGAGGCGCAAAAGCGTGGCCTGGACCTCACCCTACTGCGCGATGTGCGCTGCATGAGCCAGTGCAAACGGCCCTGCGTGATCGCTTTCTCCGGGCAGGGCAAGTTCACCTATGTGTTCGGCGATCTCGATCCAGAATGCCATGCATCGGATATCCTTGATGCGTTTGAACTCTATGCCTCTCGCGCCGATGGTTTCATGGAGCGTTTCGAACGCCCTGAGGTGATGCGTGCGGGCGTTCTCGGACGCGTTCCGCCGTTGGGCGATGCAGCCCGTCTTGTGGAGCCGCGCCCGGCGGCTTTCGACAAAAACCCAAATACTCCCGTGCCTGCGCCTGACGCGGCGGGTTTTCGTCAAACAACCTGACCTCCTTATCCAACACAGAGAGAACCTGTCATGTCCTTGTCCTTCACCCGCCGTCTGCTGCTTGCTGCTAGCGTCAGTGCAATGATGTCCGCCATACCGGCGGCTGCATTCGCCGAGCCCGGTGT
The DNA here is from genome assembly GCA_023910605.1 of Bosea sp. (in: a-proteobacteria). Taxonomy (NCBI): domain Bacteria; kingdom Pseudomonadati; phylum Pseudomonadota; class Alphaproteobacteria; order Hyphomicrobiales; family Alloboseaceae; genus Allobosea; species Allobosea sp. Next base: position 319,749 of record JAAVVV010000001.1, read on the forward strand.
TCTTCGGGTGGCGGCACCGTGGGAATACACCTCGAACGAACCGTCTGACACTGGCTACATCATGGCCAGAATGCAGATCGCCGAGACGCTGGTGATGGTCGAGCCGGACGGCAAGCTGGTGGGCGGCGTTGCTGAAAGCTGGAGCGTGGCAGAAGACCGTCTGACGTGGCGCTTTCCCATCCGCAGCGGTCTCACCTTTCATGACGGCTCGCCTTTGACGGCAGAGGCTGCCGTCGCCAGCCTCAAACTCGCCCTCGCAGGCGAAAGCATGCAACAGATCCCCGTTGACGAGTTGAAGGCCGAGGGCAATGCGGTGGTGATCCGCACCAAGACGCCATTCAGCCATCTGCCGACTGTTCTGGTCGATTATGCCTCTGTGATCCTCGCGCCGGCATCTTACGGCGCTGACGGCAAGGTTGTGAGGGTGATCGGCAGCGGTCCGTTCAAGATCGCGAAGATCGACGGCAAGACGGTGTTGGAACTTGAGCGTTTCGACGGATATCGCGGCGGACCTGCCAACGTCGCGAAGGCGCGTTACACGGCTGTTCCCAATGGTGACACGCGCTCCAATGTGGCGATCGCGGGCGATGCCGACATCATTTTCACCACTGTGCCGAGCGCGACCCCGCGGATTGATGCTGGCGGCCAGATGAAGGTCACCAGCCTCACCATCCCGCGCATCAGGGTGCTTGCCTTCAATTCCGGCATCGCGCAATTCGAGGACGCGCGCGTGCGCCGCGCCATTTCCATGGCGATCGATCGGCAGGGCATCGCCTCCGCCGTGCTGCGTCATCCGGGCTCGGCCGCAACGCAACTTATCCCGCCCGTGCTGACTGAGTGGCACAATAAGGCGTTGCCGGCTTACAGCCGCGATGTAACCGGCGCGCGCGCTCTGCTGGATCAAGCCGGTTGGGTGCCGGGCGCAGACGGCGTTCGTGCTCGCAATGGCGTGAGGCTATCGGCCACGATGATGACGATCGCGAACCGACCGGAACTGACCGTCATCGGCCAGGCGATGCAGGCTCAATTAAAGGACATCGGCGTTGAGATCAGCGTCGATCCGGTGCCCTCCGCCAACATCCCGGCGGCGATCCGGGACGGCACCATGCAGATGAGCATGTTTGCCCGGACCTACGTCAATGTACCGGAGGTTATCGCCACCATCATTCCCGATTTCACCCGCGAGCGTTCGACCTGGGGCACGCTGAACTGGACTGGACGCGACAAGGTGAAGGCGCTGGCGGATGAGTATGTCGCCAGTTTCGATCCCTCCCGCAAACAGACCATCCGTGACGCCATCACCCGTCTCATCCATGACGAAACGCCCGTGACGGCGGTTGCGTGGTTCGAGCACACAGTTGCAGTGTCAGGCCGCGTTCAGGGGTTGGTGATCGACCCTTATGAGACTCGCTACATGCTGCACAGCGTGACACTGAAGTGAGTGGCGACCTTTCGTCATGATCGATGGGGATCGAAAGTCATCAGCGACGTGCGTGTAGCAACCAAATCAGCGACCCAAGCCGCCACTCCCCGTCATGACCTGGCTGGCATCTGGCTACGCATCATCGCAACACTTCTGTTCGCACTGATGTCGCTCAGCGTGCGGTTGGCCTCGGTCGAGGCTCCAACGGGGCAGATAGTGTTCTGGCGCAGCGCCGTCGCGCTGGTGCCGATCATGTTCTACCTCGCCTGGCGCGGTCAGTTGCCAAACGGTCTGCGCACCAACCGCCCGATGGGTCACTTAACGCGCAGCCTACTCGGCGGCGCTGCGATGTTCTTCTCGTTTGTTTCGCTGGCGCACCTGCCGCTGGTGCTGGCCACGGCTTTAGGATTCCTCGCACCTTTGCTAGTCGTTCCGGTCGCCATGGTGTTCCTGAAGGAACGCCCCGGCCCCGTCGTGATCCTTGCGAGCCTTGCCGGGTTCGCGGGCGTGATCATCATGCTGTTTCCAGCCCTGCAAATGTCTTCGTCAGGAGGCTCGTTGTTGGACAGGTCCACCGTGATCGGCGTTGCGGCAGGCGTCGCCATGGCCGTGGTTACCGCGGCAGCCAAGGTCCAGATCAAGGCCCTGACTGCCACCGAGGCACCCGGTGCCATCGCCTTTTATTTCGCGGTCGTCTGCAGCCTCATGGGTCTTCTCACCCTGCCCTTGGGCTGGGCCTCACCAACCGGCACGGCGATGCTGGCGTTGGTGGCGTCTGGTGTGTTTGGCGGCTTGGCCCACATTGCCATGACAGAGGCCTTGGCCCGCGCGCCGGCTTCGACCCTCGCACCTTTCGAATATACGGCTCTGATCTGGGCCCTCGTGTTTGATGTGCTCATCTTCGCGCTGCTGCCGACATCGCTTGGTTTCCTGGGGGCCGGGCTGATCGTTCTGGCAGCCATGGCCGTGGCCTTTGCGTATCGGTTGCCGGTCGCGCGTACCGAAGCAGTAAAAGCATGATGCCGCGCTCACCATTCGCCCGCATCATTTTGGCCCGCCTGACACAGGCGCTGGCGACGGCTTTCGTGCTGGCGACATTGTGCTTTGCGTTCGTGCATGCGCTGCCGGGAGACGCGACGCTACGCATCGCGGCGGCGCGAGTGGGGGAAGACCGGTTGACGGAAGAGGTGACCGAGCGTATCCGCCGTGAAGAAGGTCTCGACCGGCCCGTATTGGCTCAATACGTGCACTGGATGGCTCGATTGGCCCAGGGCGATCTCGGCAAATCGCTGGTGACCCGCAAGCCCGTTCTTAGCGAACTCACCTATCACGCGCGCTTCACGCTCGGTCTCGGCCTCGCCGGGTGGGCATTATCTTATCTCATCGCCTTGCCGCTCGGGTTGGCTGCGGGAACACGACCGGGCGGGGTGATCGATCGCACCACGCAGGGTCTAGCCGTGTTGCTGGCCTCGACGCCAACCTTCTTGATCGGCATCCTGCTGATCTCGCTATTTGCGCTGTCACTGCGCTGGTTGCCGCCGGCTGGTTATCGCACGGGATGGCACATGCTGTTGCCTGCGCTGACGCTCGCGCTCGGGCTGGCGGCCTACTCCGTGCGCGTCATTCGCAACGCCGTGGTCGATGTGCGCTCCAGCTTTTTCATGACCTTTGCCGAGATCCGCGGGCTGACGCCCGGTTCAGCTTTCCGCCGCCATGGCGTGCGCAATGCGGCGATCCCGGTCGTTACCTTCATGGCGCTGCAGATGGGCTATGTAATCGACGGCTTCGTGTTGATCGAAACGCTATTCAACTATCCCGGTCTCGGTGACCTGCTGGTCAAATCTCTGCTGGCCCGCGATGTCCCGATGATCATGGGGGCGGGCATCCTCATAGGGCTCATGTTCACCTTCGCCAATCTGCTGGCCGATCTTGCATGTCTGTGGCTCGATCCGCGTCAGCGGTTGAGGGCGGCACTATGAGTACGGTCACGAGCCTCGATACGCTGCGACCGCCCGTGCTGACGGGCCTCGGCATCGGGCTGGCCTTGCTCGGTGGTCTGGCGCTGCTATGCATGATCGGCCCCTCACTCCCGCTGCCTGATCCTATTGCACAGGATTTGCTGAAGACGCTTGCCGGACCGTCCCTTGCGCATCCATTCGGGACGGATCATCTGGGCCGGGACGTTCTCGCTCGTGTCGTGCATGGTGCGCCGCGCTCGCTCGGGATTGCCGTGATCTGCGTGGCGCTGGCGACGACGGTCGGTCTGGCACTCGGGCTGGTCGCTGCCGCAAGTGGTCGCTTCACCGACGGCTTGATCATGCGGTTTGCGGATCTCGTCCTCGCTTTTCCCGGCCTTTTGCTGGCGCTGCTGCTGGCAGGATTGCTCGGTGGCGGTATCATCCCGATGATGATCGGCATCAAGCTCACGCTCTGGCCACAGTTCGCGCGCATGGCGCGCGCAACGGCGCGCGCCACCTTGCAGGAGGGCCATGTCGAAGCTGCGCGGCTGGCAGGCCTGTCGCAGCTGCACATCCTGCGCCATCATCTGCTGCCGCCCGTGTTGCGACAGACGATCTCATTGGCGACGTTGGGGGTTGGTGCAGCGATCCTGTCCATCTCGTCGCTGGGCTTCCTGGGCCTCGGCCTGCAACCGCCAACGCCGGAATGGGGCGCGATGATCAGCGAGTTACTGCCTTACGTCGCCGATGCGCCGTTTCAGATGGCAGCGCCGTGCCTGATGATCGTGATCAGCGTGCTGGCCTTCACGCTTGTCGGCGAAGGCGTGGCGGCGCGCCTGGCCGGAGCATCGTCATGAGCCGCCCGATGCTGGAATTGCGTGGGCTGAGCGTGCGAACGGCTCATGGATTGACGTTGGTCGACCAGGTGTCGCTGTGTGTTCCCAAGGGCGGAAGCACGTGCATCATCGGCGAGACCGGCAGCGGCAAGAGCCTCGTGGCGCAAGCTGTCATGGGTCTTCTACCGCATGGACTGAGCGGCGATGGTACCATCACATTGGCTGGACGCCTCGCGCGTGCAGACGATGTGCTGGCGTTGCGCGGTCTGTGGCATTCCTCCGTCAGCCTGATCCCGCAGGAGCCTGGCAGCGCGCTTGATCCGCTGATCCGGGTTGCGAACCAACTCGGGCGGCAACCGGCACATGCCTTGGCTGCGCTGGCGGAGGTTGATCTGCCGGCGGATACCGCGCGGCTCTATCCCTTCCAGTTGTCGGGCGGCATGGCCCAACGCGTTCTGGTGGCAAACGCCAGATTGACCGATGCGTCTCTCATCATCGCGGACGAGCCAACCAAGGGCCTCGATCCGCCTCGCGTCAAACAGGTCATCGCATTGCTGCGCGCTTTGCGAGACGCTGGCAAAACCCTGCTGGTCATCACCCATGATCTTGCCGTGGCGCGCGGCCTGGCAGATGGCGGCCACGTCGCTGTGATGAAAGATGCAGCCATCGTCGAGAGCGGGCCGCCCGAGGTTGTGCTTCGTGAACCGCGGCACGCCTACACACGCGCCTGGCTGGCTGCCGATCCTGCAAACTGGCCCGCCTGCGAGACCTGCCTCCATGCCGATGATCTGGTGCTCGCAGCCCACGATCTCACGTTTGGGTATCGGCCTGGTGCGCCTTTGTTCGAGGGGCTTCACATCCACGTTCGGCGTGGCGAGGTGCTAGCGGTCACCGGCCCCAGCGGCAAGGGCAAGAGCACACTCGGCAATGTGCTGCTGGGACTGCAAAAACCCACACGGGGCGAGGTTTCATGGGCGGGCTGCGATCCGTATCTCGATTTAACCGGCGGACGCCGATTGCGCCGACGCTACCAGAAATTGCACCAGGACCCGACCACTGTGTTTACTCCGTATCGGACGCTCGGCGATCAACTGGATGACGTGGGACCGGGAAGTTTGCAGAAACCGCATCGGGCGAATCTGCAGCCGCTTCTGGAGCGCCTGAAACTGAGGCCAGCCCTCTTGCATCGCCGCATCGGCGAAGTGTCCGGCGGCGAAGCACAGCGACTGGCGCTTGCGCGGCTATTGTTGATGAATCCAAGCCTGATTGTCGCAGATGAGCCAACCTCACGGCTGGACCCGATCGTCCAGCGGGAGGCCATGCTGCTGCTGCGCGATCTTGTGATGGAACGTGGGTTGGCGCTGATCCTGATCAGTCACCACGCCGATCTTGTCAAAGCTGTCTCGGACACTGTTCTCGATATGGCTACTGACAGCCACGAGTGCGTGAGTTTGGCAAGCAAGCGGGAATGCGCAAAGCGAGCACACAGACCGCCGGTTCAGCAAAGATAGCTGAAGAGATCCCTCTCACATCGATTGAATGCAGAGTGGTGGTGAGCGCACAAGGCCGAGAACTGCTACGCCTGCTGCCAGTCTGATGCAGGCCCCCTGTCGTTCCTGATAAAGCCGCCTGAAAGCGACGTGTTCGGGCCGATTTTTGCGCAAGGTGCTCGGTTGCTTTGGACTTGCTCGCGCGGAGGCTACATGCGACGCAGTAATGCGCACAGTGCCTCCGTGAGGAGGTTAATCGGGAATGTCGTGCGGGCTCCGGCCCAATGCGAGAGCTGCCCCCGCAACTGTAGGCGGTGAGTTTCATCCGGGACCAAGCCACTGGCCTTGCGGCTGGGAAGGCAACGGTTGAAGCGTCGACCCGCAAGCCAGGAGACCGGCTGTGCGCTGTGTTGCTGATGGGTGCCAAACCGGCGGGGTGCACGGTAGGCGCGGACTTGTGCGAGGCGGAAGACCGCGCCTCGACCATCAGGACTGGTCGTTCGACTGGTTGCGTCATGATTGCGGTGCCCAATGCGGCCTGCGGGGAAACTGCGCAGACTCCGGCCTTCGGTTCGGATGCGTCCTTCCAAGCTCAACTCCATAACCTGTTCGTGTGGCGCCGGGACGAGCGGCACTTTTGCACCGATGCGCTGCCCGATGGCGTGGTTGACGGGCTGATCGCTGCGGCATGCCTCGCGCCATCTGTTGGCAATGCCCAACCCTGGCGGTTTGTCGACGTGCGGTGTTCGGCGCGCCGGGTTGGCATCATCACCAATTTCGAACACGCAAACACCGCGGCCGGCAGTCTCTATGAGGGTGCGCAGGCAGACGCGTATGCCGCGCTGAAACTTGCCGGCCTGCGCGAGGCTCCCGTCCACCTGGCCATTTTCTGTGACGAGAGCACCGCGATGGGCCATGGGCTAGGACGTCAAACCATGCCTGAAATGTTGCGATACTCGGTTGTCTGCGCCGTCCATACGTTGTGGTTAACCGCTCAGGCGCAGGGTCTGGGCGTCGGCTGGGTTTCGATCCTCGATCCGGAAGCGGTTCGCAACACGCTCGATGTGCCTGAGCACTGGGCACTGGTGGCTTATCTGTGCATCGGCTGGCCGCGCAAGCCGCATGCGGTTCCAGAACTGGAGCGCCGGGGCTGGCAGTCACGTCTGCCCACCGCAACCTTCCTGCACACACGTTAAGGTCACACATGACGCGTTCACCCATCATCATCACTGTCTGCACGTCCTGCCGAGCGGCGGGTATCGAGCGCGCGGATGCTCCGGGCAAAAGTCTGCTGGCAGCAGTCGAGGCTGCGGCTGAGGGCCATCCGGAGGTTGTCGTGCGGCCAAGCCAGTGCCTCAGCGTCTGCAAGCGCATCTGCACGGTCGCGCTATCTGGCGAGGGCAAATACACGTTCCTGTTTGGTGATCTCGACCCGGCAACAGCCGCTGAGGCCGTAGTTGAGATGGCGCGGGCCTGCGCAGCAGCGGACCATGGCTTCGTGCCGTGGAAGGAGCGGCCCGAGGCTTTGCGCAAGGGCGTCATCGCACGCGTGCCGCCACCCGGTTGGTCGCCCGAGGACGGGAGTGCTCCGGCATGACAGTCCAGCCGTTAGCGACATCCTGCATGCTGGTTCTCGGCGGTGCCCGATCTGGCAAATCGGCCCATGCCGAGAGGCTGGCACGCGAAACCGGGCTTTCGCGCGTCTACATCGCGACGGCGCAAGCTTTCGACGATGAGATGCGCGTGCGGATTGCCCGCCACAAGGCAGACCGTGCGGCGGATGGCTGGCTGACGATCGAGGAGCCGATTGGGTTGGCGGCTGCCATCGCGCGCCACACCAGCCCGGACGCTGTGGTGCTGGTGGATTGCCTGACGCTGTGGCTGAGCAACATCATGCTCGGCGAGCGCGACGTGGCGCGCATGCAGGCCGCGCTGCTCAGCGTGCTGGATAGTGCGCGCGGACCCGTCATCCTTGTCTCGAATGAAGTCGGCCTTGGCATCGTGCCGGAAACAAAGCTCGGCCGCGATTTTCGCGATGCGCAAGGGCGGCTGAACCAGGCGGTCGCGGCGATCGCCTCGCATGTCGTGTTTGTGGCGGCTGGCCTGCCGCTTATGCTGAAAAAGCCGTGATGCGATATGCATGTGCGGCTGTTCCAGAGAGGCAAGATCGAAGTTGGCGCTGCTGGCCGTGAAGAGCATCAGCCCAGCGCCGACATTGTCTTCATCAGCGCGCATGACAGTGAATTGCGCCTTCTGGCGGAGGCACACCAGTCACTTGGCATGGGTCCGGTCGCACAGCTCCCGTCTTTGACACTGACCAACTACCTCACCTTGTCGACCCAGATCGCCATCGATGCCTTTGTCGATGAGACGCTGCGTGCCGCGAAGCTGGTTGTGCTACGCCAGATCGGTGGAGAAGGTTATTGGCCCGAGGGCATTGAGGCTTTGCGCGAATGGGCACACGCGGAGCCGCGCCGCTTGCTGGCGCTCATTCCCGGCGGCACGATCTGGGATCAGGTCTATGCTCGGCGCGGCATACTGGAACTTACGCAGGCTCAAACGCTTTGGCGCTACTTCAGCGAGGGCGGGTCAGCCAATTGCGAGAATGCGCTGCTGTTCCTCGCAGGGCTGATCGGCGCATCAGCGACCGCAGGGCCGCCAGCGCCGATGCCGCTGGCGGGCTTCGTCACAAGCGAGGATGCTGAACCAGCAGATGCGATGCTGATCCTCTATCGGGCACTCGCCCAGGCGGGTGATCTGGAACCCGCTGCGGCTCTGTGTGAGCAGCTGGACCGCCATGGCCTTAGTCTCAGTGTCGTCCATGTCACAAGCCTTAAAGATCCGGCAGCGCGCGGTATTGTCGCCTCGACGCTGGCCGTCGTGCAACCATCAGTGATCATCAGCGCCACGGCATTTGCTGCCGACACCGCCGCGCTGTTCGGGCCGATACCCGTTTTGCAGGTCGCGTTTGCTGGCCAGCCACGGCGCGATTGGGCGGCGTCTGCACGCGGCATGGGCCCGGGCGATCTGGCGATGCATGTGGTGATGCCGGAGTTGGATGGCCGCATCATCACGGCACCGGTCGCGTTCAAGACCAAGGTGGCCTGGAGTGCGGACGCCAACCACACGCCGACAGTTCTGCAATCGGAACCCGCACAGATGGCGGCGTTGGCCGAGCGCGCAGCTGCGCTCATCCGGCTTCAGCGCACGGCTCCCACCGAGAGGCGCGTGGCCATCATTCTCGCCAACTACCCCAACCGCGACGGGCGGTTGGCAAACGGCGTCGGCCTCGACACGCCTCAATCATGCGCTGATCTGGTGGCGGCGCTATGCCAACGCGGTTACGCCGTCGGCGATGCCCCACGCACGGCAACAGACCTCATGGCGCTGCTGACAGGCGGCGTCACCAATGCGCCGGGTAAGGCGGGGCCGGTTTCGATCACCTGGCCCATTGCAACCTACCAGCAGGCGCTCGCCACCCTTCCGATGGAAGTGCAGGAGCAGGTGCGCGTCCGCTGGGGCAAGCCGGAAACGGACCCGCATGCCTCTGATGGCACCATGCAACTCGCGCTGCATCGCTTCGACAACCTTGTGGTCGGCATTCAGCCCTCGCGTGGCTATGATGTCGATCCAGCCGCTACCTTCCATGATCCAGCGCTGGTTCCGCCGCACCGCTATGTCGCGACGTATCTTTGGCTCCGGCAGGCGTTTGGTGCCCATGCCGTCATTCATCTCGGCAAGCACGGAAACCTCGAATGGTTGCCTGGCAAGGCGGTTGGCCTGTCCACCGCCTGCTGGCCGGCAGCGCTGATCGGGCCTTTGCCGAACATTTATCCGTTCATCGTCAATGATCCGGGCGAAGGCGTGCAAGCCAAGCGGCGCACGTCGGCTGTGATCGTCGATCATCTGACGCCGCCGCTGACACGCGGTGAATTGCATGGTGATCTTGCCCGGCTTGAGACATTGGTCGATGAATATGCGCTTGCTGCCGATCTCGACCCCCGACGTGCGCGGCGTCTGGCCGACGAGATCGCCGCGTTTGCCGGGGTGCTCAGGCTCGATGAGGATGTCAGGCTGGACGCAGGCCTTCCCGTGGAAGAACGGGTGCGGCGGGTCGATGCGCACCTGTGTGATCTGAAGGAAATGCAAATCCGCGATGGGCTGCATGTGGTGGGAAGCTCACCTGTGGGGCGGTTGCGCACCGATCTCGCGGTGTCGATTGCACGTGTGCCAAGAGCTGGCACAGACCCTGCAGCCCACTCGTTGCATCGGGCCATCGCGGCTGACCTCGGGCTTGATGGCTTTGATCCGCTGGCTCGGGAGATGTCGACTCCTTGGGAAACTGCCAAACCTGAAGCGCTGGCTATCCTGTCGACCGACCCATGGCGGACGGCAGGCGACACGGTCGAGCGCATCGAGGTGCTGGCCCAGCAGCTGGTGAATGGCGATCAACCCTGCCTGCCAGAGTGGACGCAGATTGCCGCAGTGCTGCAATGGATCAAGCGCGACCTCATGCCAGCGATCGATGCCTGCGGCCCGGCAGAGACAGCGGCGATCCTGACCGCGCTCGATGGCCACCACGTCAGCCCAGGGCCCAGCGGCGCGCCGAGCCGTGGCAGGCCTGATGTGCTGCCGACCGGGCGCAACTTCTACGCCGTCGATCCGCGCGCCGTGCCGACAGCCACCGCCTTTGCCATCGGCAAGGCCAGCGCCGAAGCGCTTGTGAAGCGCCATTGGGATGACACGGGCACGTGGCTGCGCTCCGTTGCCTTCTCCGCCTGGGGTACGGCCAACATGCGCACTGGCGGCGATGATGTGGCGCAGGCGCTGGCGCTGATGGGTTGTCGGCCTGTCTGGGAGGCTGCATCAGGCCGGATGACCGGTTTCGAGATCCTGCCGCCGTCTGAACTGAGGCGTCCGCGTGTGGATGTGACCTTCCGCGTATCAGGCCTGTTCCGTGATGCGTTCCCTACCCAGCTCGACCTGATCGACAGCGCCGCGCGGGCGGTTGCGGCGCTTGACGAGGACGCACACCAGAACCCGATCGCGGCCGCAATGCGGAGTGAAACCGAGCGTCTGCGCGGCGACGGCCAAACCGACATCGATGCAGCCCGCATGGCTGGCGCGCGCGTGTTTGGCTCGATGCCCGGCAGCTATGGCGCGGGCCTTCAAGCCCCGATCGACAGCGGAGATTGGCAGGACAGATCGCAGCTGGCTGACATCTACCTGTCGTGGAGCAGCTTCGCCTATGGAGGCGGGCAGGATGGGCGATGCGACCGTGCCGCGCTCGAGCGCCGGCTCGCCAGCAGCGAAGCCGTGCTGCAAACGCAGGACAACCGCGAGCATGATGTGCTCGACTCCGATGATTACTACCAGTTCATGGGCGGCCTTTCCGCCGGCGTCGAGACACTCTCCGGCCGTGCCGTGCCGATCTATCATACCGACACCTCGCGCCCAGAAGACCCGAAGGTGAGGACACTTGCGGAGGAGATCGCCCGCATCGTGCGTGGCCGCGCCGCCAATCCCAAATGGATCGCGGGCGTGATGCGCCATGGCTACAAGGGCGCGTTCGAGATGGCAGCGACGCTCGACTATCTCTTCGCATTCGCCGCGACCACCGACGCCGTGAAAAGCCACCAGTTCGATCAGCTTTTCAATGCGTATTTTGGCGATCGTTCCGTGCAAGCCTTCATCGCCGAGCACAACCCGGGGGCGTTGCGCGAGATGGCGCAGCGCTTCGAAGAGGCCATCCGCCGCGATTTCTGGCAGCCACGCTCGAACAGCGCCGCTTCCCAGCTCACCAACCTGTCTGGCCATGCTGCCGGCGTGGAGTCAGCCTGATGAGCGATCAAGCCAGCCAGGGTCCCGGCCTGATCATCGCCGCGACGCATTCCAGCGCTGGCAAGACCAGCACGACCACGGGCCTGATCGCCGCCCTGCGCCGCCAGGGGCATGACGTGCAGCCGTTCAAGTGTGGTCCGGACTATATCGATCCAGGCTTTCTCAGTGCAGCAGCGGGGCGACCCTGCTTCAATCTTGACGGTTTTGCCATGAATTCCGCCGAATTGGCCGGGATCATCGCGCTGGCTGGAAGCCATGATCTGTCCATTGCCGAAGGGCTGATGGGCCTGTTTGACGCCGGCCCTGCCATGGGCAAAACCGGTGCAGGCTCGACCGCTGATGTCGCTGCAGCGACCGGCTGGCCGGTCATCCTTGTCATTGATGCGGCAAAGATGGCCCAGACGGCTGGTGCCATTGCCCTTGGCTGCGCAACATTCAGGCCGGACGTCCGAATTGCAGGCGTGATCCTCAACCGCGTAGCCAGCGATCGGCACCGGGCGCTCGCCGAGATTGGCCTTGCCCAGGCCGGCATTCCCCTGTTCGGCAGCCTGCCAGCGCGGAAGGACGGCCATCTGCCATCCCGCCACCTTGGTCTTGTCCAGTCGGACGAGATGCCCAACCTGTCGGCCATCATCGATGGCCTGGCGGACAGCATTATCAAGGACGTGGACCTCGATGCGCTTACGAGCGCAGCACGATACTCGATCCTTCCAAAACAAAAGCCATTGCAACTCACGCCGCCTGGCGGGCGGATCGCCCTCGCACGCGATGACGCGTTCTCCTTTGTCTACCCCCACATGATCGCCAGCTGGCGCGCTGCTGGCGCGACCATTCTGCCGTTCTCACCACTTGCGGACGAGGCCCCGGACAGCACCGCCGATATGGTTTGGCTGCCGGGCGGCTATCCTGAACTGCATGCGCCTCGTCTCGCGAGCGCCGGAAACTTCCATGGCGGGATGCGTGCCTTCGCGCGGACGAAGCCCATCCATGGCGAATGCGGTGGCTACATGACATTGGGTGCAGGCATCACGACCAGTGATGGCGCGCGCCATGCCATGCTGGGTTTGCTGGGGCTTGAAACCAGTTTCACACCGAAGCGCATGCGGCTTGGCTACCGCCGCGCCACCTTGCTGGCACCCATGCCTGGTCTTGCTGCAGGCACCAGGCTGACGGGCCATGAGTTCCACTATGCCGGCATTATACACCAGCCAGATGAACCACTTGCCGTGATCTGCGATGCAACCGGTGCCATCATGCCGGAAACCGGAAGCAGGCGAGGGCACGTCACCGGCTCATTCTTTCACCTGATCACCACAGACACCTGAGACCCACCATGACCGAAGCGACCGGCCTTGAGGCCAATACACGCCATGCCGAGAAGATGAAGAAGCACAAGGCGGCGAAGGACAAGATGCTGGCTGCCAAGGTGGCCGACAAAGGCCTGCTGATTGTCCACACGGGCACCGGAAAGGGCAAATCCTCGGCGGCTTTCGGCATGGTGTTTCGCCACATCGCGCACGAGATGCCGGTGGCGGTCGTGCAGTTCACCAAGGCACCCGACTGGGTGACCGGCGAAGCCATCATGCTGCGGCGCTTTCCGGAGTTGTGCACGTTGGAGATCATGGGCGAGGGTTTCACCTGGGATACGCAGGACAGGGATCGCGACATCGCGTCGGCCCGCACGGCCTGGGAGCGCGCCAAGGAACTGATCCGCGACGACCGCCACAAGATGGTGCTGCTGGACGAACTCAACATCGTCCTGCGCTATGATTACCTGCCGCTCGGTGAGGTGATCGACTTCCTCAAGGCTGAAAAGCCGGAAGGCAAGCACGTCGTCATCACGGGCCGCAACGCCAAGCCCGAACTGATCGAGATTGCCGATCTCGTCACCGAGATGACGTTGATCAAGCACCCGTTTCGCGCTGGCGTAAAAGCCCAGAAGGGCGTCGAGTTTTGAGCATGACGCCTGCCATCATGTTCATGGGCACGGGCTCGAATGTGGGGAAATCGACGCTTGTGGCCGGTGTTGCGCGTGCGCTGGTCCGGCGGGGCCTCCGCGTTGTACCGTTCAAGCCGCAGAACATGTCCAACAATGCTGCCGTCACTGTTGATGGCGGCGAGATCGGCAGGGCGCAGGCGGTGCAGGCCGTGGCGGCGCGTGTAGCACCAACGGTTCACATGAACCCCGTCCTGCTCAAGCCCGAAAGCGAGACGGGCGCGCAGGTCATCGTGCACGGAAAGCGCATCGGCTCGTTGCGTGCGATGGATTACGGCACGCGCAAAGCTACGCTTTTGCCGGCGGTTCTCGACAGCTTTGCCAAGGTCAGCGCTGGTGCCGACATTGTGCTGGTTGAAGGTGCAGGCAGCCCTGCCGAGATCAATCTGCGTGTCGGCGACATCGCCAACATGGGCTTTGCGCTGGCGGCGCAAGTGCCAGTAGCCCTAATCGGCGATATCGATCGCGGCGGCGTCATCGCCAGCCTTGTCGGCACGCACGCGGTGCTTGAGCCGGATGAACGCGCGCTGATCCGCACCTTCCTCATCAACAAGTTCCGCGGTGATGTCAGGTTGTTTGATGGCGGACTGACAGAGATCACCAAGCGCACTGGTTGGCCTTCACTCGGGGTCATCCCGTGGTTCGGCCAAGCCCACAAACTTCCGGCTGAAGACGCGCTCGATCTGGCAAGCCGTGGCGGTGGGGCAGGGCGACTGAAGATCGCTGTACCGATCATTGCCCGCATTGCCAATTTCGATGATCTCGATCCCCTGACGCAAGAGCCGGACGTGGAACTCAGGCTCGTGCAGCCAGGCGAGCCACTGCCTGGTGACGCTGATGTCATCATCCTGCCCGGCTCGAAATCCACCATCGGCGATCTGGCATTCTTGCGTGCCCAGGGTTGGGACATTGACCTGCAGGCCCATGTGCGGCGGGGCGGCAAGGTGCTCGGCCTGTGCGGCGGCCATCAGATGCTCGGCCGCCTGATCAGCGATCCGGATGGCGTAGAGGGTCCACCGGGAACAGTGGCTGGCCTCGGCCTTCTCGATGTCGAGACAGTACTGACCGGCGACAAGATCACAGCACCCGTGACCGCACGCGATCTGGCGACGGGCCAGATGATCCAGGGCTATGAAATCCATCTTGGCCGAACGTCAGGACCCGATTGCATGCGACCCGTGCTCGACATTGCGGGCAGGCCTGATGGTGCCAACAGCGCCAATGGGCGCATCGCTGGGACCTATGTCCACGGCCTGTTCGGCGCTGATGGGTTTCGAAGCGCATGGCTGGCAAGCTTCGGGCGCTCAAGCGAACTCAGATATGATGAGAGCATTGAGGCCACGCTCGATGCCCTGGCTGACCATTGCGAACAGCATCTCGATATTGATCAAATCATCACGATTGCGCGCTCACGCGGCCAGTAAGGCCAGCACGACAACCGACACGAATTGCAGCAGGCAGGCAGTGGCTAAGACGCGCAAGGCACGGGCAATGTCTGAAGCCGTCGCCTCTTTACGTCCATTCGCATTGAGGAATGGGTCATCGACCAGCCTGTCGCCATAGCGACGCGGCCCTGCAAGCGCGAGACCGAGCGCACCGGCCATGGCCGCTTCCGGCCAACCCGCATTGGGCGATTTGTGCAATCTGGCATCGCGCAGCATCACGTTCAGGGCATGTGCGGACGATCCACCTGCAAAGGTAGCAGCCAGCGCAACCAGCAGTCCTGCGATGCGAGCGGGAATGAGATTGACCCCGTCATCCAGCCTCGCTGCGGCCCAGCCAAACGCTTCATGGCGGGCACTGCGATGGCCGATCATGGAGTCCGCCGTGTTGATCGCCTTGTACAGAACTAGCCCTGGCAGACCGAAGAAGATAAACCAGAATACGGGAGCGACGACTCCATCGGAGAAGTTCTCGGCGGTGGTTTCGATGGCCGCACGCGCCACACCGGCCTCGTCGAGGCTGTCCGGATTTCGCCCCACGATCATCGCAACTGCCTGTCGTGCTTCATCGAGGCCGCCCGTCGCGAAGGCATCGCGGACACGCAAGACATGCACATACAGCGAGTTCTGCGCGATCAGTACCGAAGCGATCAGGCCTGTGGTCCAGGGGTGGCCCGGCAACGAGCGCAGCACAGCATCGAGCGCAAAGGCCACAGCACCCGAAATCACCAGAAGCAGCGCCAGAGCGATGCAGCCCATGATCCTGCGGCGGCTGAATGTCTGATTGTCACGGTTGAAGCATGAGTCCAGCCATCCGATCAGCCAGCCGAGCCACGTCACAGGATGCGGCCAACGTCGCCAGATCGCATCCGGATCGCCGATCACCGCGTCTGCTAACAGCGCGATCAAGACGACCAGCAGCGCGTCGGCTTGGAACAGCATCAGGGCGTTGTCGCTGAACGTGGTTTCAGGCGGCTGATCTGGCCTGCGAGGGCACGCATGGCATCAGCCAGCATTGGGCCGCCACAGATTGTCAAACGTTCGGGGATCACGATGCGGCGTTCAGGCGGAAACAGCGATTGAATCGCGGGATGCAGGAGAAGCGCGCGGCCTTGATCCTCCGCTTCGCCGTCGTCGCGCGAGATCAGGATGGCATCCGGCTTCAGCATCACAATCTGTTCCAGTGTGGTGCGCCCGCCCGTGCGGATGCCCAGTTCGGCTGCGGCATTCACCAGACCGGCTTGCGTGAGTAGTTCGGATATCAGCGAGTTGGAACCCGAAACCCATGCGCGGCGTGCCAGCGGCAAAACACGCAGTTTCTGCGCAGCAGCAGTGGTCCGAAGCTCAGCCAGCGCAGCATCGATCTCGGCATTGCGCTCCGCAGCCTTGACTGTCGCGCCCGTGATCTCGCCAAAGCGTGTGATTTGCCGTTTCGTCTCAGCCAATGTCCTGATCGGTGCAAACTCCTCAAGATTGACGCCGCGCGCCCGGATAAACTCGCGGGTCGCACGCTTGGTGAAAGTGCCCGACACCACAAGATCGGGCCTCAGCATCATGACCTCCTCCGCTGATCCTGACAGGATGGGCAGGCTCCCGGCACGTGCCGCCAAGAACGATCGACCGGCATCCGCCGCAAAAGGGCTAAGGCCAGCGATCTGTTGTGTTGGGGCTAGATCAAGCAGCAATTGATCGGTGCACATGTTGAGTGAGATCACGCGGGCGGGCTGAGGTGTCTGGGCTGCGGCTACACTGCCCATGAGCAGCAAGGTCGCACAGATCACGAAGGACTGGCGCAGCCTGTGCAGGAATGGCAAAGACCGCCCATGTTGCATGGTGGTGATCTCACGGGCGCGATGGCTCAGTTTGGTGGAGGGCGCGGCGGCTGGCTCGATCTGTCGACCGGCATCAACCCCCATCCCTATCCTTTGCCAGACATTGCGCCTCATTTCTGGCAGACACTGCCAACCCAGGGCGATCTTGATGCGCTGTTGAAAGCTGCGCGCGAGGCATATCGCGTGCCCGACAAGGCCAGCCTTGTCGCCGCCCCCGGCACGCAGGCGCTGATCCAATGGATGGCTCGTCTTGCACCAGTCGGCAGCACAGCCGTTCTTGGCCCCACCTACAACGAGCATGCCCGCGCGTTCAGGGATGCGGGCCGCGCTATCACCGAAATCAGCGATTTGGGCGACTGGCGCGGGCAGACAAACCTGATCGTGGTCAATCCCAACAATCCCGATGGGCGCTTGCTGCCCCAGAGTGCCTTGGCCGATCTCGCGACCGAGGCCGCGCGCCGCAGTGGCTGGCTCCTGATCGACGAGTCGTTTGTTGATGTCATGCCCGATGCAACCGCCGCGGAACTCTGTGTCGAGCAGCCGGTGGTGATCTTGCGCTCTTTCGGCAAGTTCTACGGTCTCGCAGGCGTTCGCCTCGGATGTGTGATTGCGTCGGACGAAATCGCATCCGGCTTCGCTGTTGCGCTGGGACCCTGGTCGGTTGCAGGGCCTGCTCTGGCCATCGGTGAAACTGCTCTTCAAGATCAGGCTTGGGCGGATGCCATGCGCGCGAGGCTGATGCAGGAGGCTGGTCAACTGGATGCCGTTCTGGTCAACGCTGGCTTCGAGATGATCGGCGGAACAGTGCTTTACCGATTGGTGCGACATCTGGAGGCGGCGGCCGTGCACGCGCATCTGGCGCACCATCACATCTGGGTTCGGAAGTTCGATTGGGATAGCGGCCTTCTGCGCTTTGGCCTGCCGGGAAGCGAGGCCAGCCTCGCCCGTCTTGAGCGCGCCCTGTTGGCGTTCGCACCTCACGCGAGGCCCCATGGCGTGACTACATTTTCTCCATCGACTGTCTGACGAAGCGCTCTCACGCCATAGACGCTGGCCATGCGCTCGTTGGTCAACACCTCAGCAGGCGAACCCTGAGCCACGATGCGGCCTTCGTGCATCAGCACAATCTCGTCGGCGAGGCGGCTGGCGAGTGCGATGTCATGCGTGACGGCGATGACCAGTGCACCCCGCCTGCTTTCAGCTTTAAGGTCCTGCATCACGGTGATCTGATGGCGCGGATCGAGCGATGCGGTCGGCTCGTCAGCGAGCAGGACATCGGCCTGCCCCGCCAGCACCCGCGCCAGCATCACGCGGGCGCGCTCGCCGCCGGACAACGTCATCACGGGTTGATCCGCAAACCGCATCGTGTCCGTGCGTGTCATTGCGGCATCGACAGCTTCGGTATGGACAGCGCTCATTCTTGCCGGATCGGCAAGGCCATGTGGATAACGCCCAAGCGCCACCACATCGCGGGCACTGAGTGGCCAATGGACCTGATGGCCCTGTGGCAGGTAGCCGATATGCTGCGCCCTCTGATGGCGACTGAGGTCAGCCAGAGATTGCCCGCCAAGCCGCACCGAGCCGCGGGCTGGCAAAAGGCCGGCCATGGCCTTGAGCAACGTGGTTTTTCCAGCTCCGTTCGGCCCAAGAAGGGCCACCAGCCGGGCAGCATCCAATGACAGAGTGACCCTGTGGACAATCTCGCGCCCACCGAGCGCAACACACACGCCATCAAGATCGAGTGCCACACTCATGTCACACCACCGGCAAGACTGCGGCGCTGGCGCATGATCAGATACAGAAAAAACGGCACGCCGATGATCGACGTCAGCACCCCGACCTTGATATCGCTTGTGGCAGGGATCAGCCTGACCGCAATGTCAGCCGACAGCAGCAGGCAAGCGCCCGTCAATGCAGCCGGAAGCATCAAACGCGCCGGGTCATGCCCGACCAGCGGGCGCATGAGATGCGGCGCGACCAGGCCGATGAACGAGATCGTACCGGCAACGGCAACCGATGCCCCCACACCGAGTGCGACACCCAGGATCACGAGCAGCCTGAGCAGATCCACATTGACGCCAAGGCTTTGCGCCGCCTCTTCGCCAAGTGTGAGCGCGCGAAAGGCACCGCGCTGAAGATATAACAACACCGCAGCAGCGAGGATGAAAGGCAGCGCCATCGTCACATGGCGCATGCTACGATCCTCCAGCGATCCGAGTAGCCAGAAAGCGATTTCCAGCGCTGCAAACGGGTTGGGCGCAAGGTTCATCGCCAATGCGGTTCCGGCCCCTGCCAGCGCGGACACTGCGAGGCCGGAGAGGATCAGGAGTAGCAGCGAGGCATTGCGGCCAGCCACGGCGATGAGCAGAAAAACCGATGCGAACGCGCCGCAGATCGCCGCCAGTGGCAAGCCCCATGAGAGCGTATCATTCCAGCCCAGCGCGATGGTCGAGACAGCGGCGAAAGCCGCTGTCTGTGGTGCGCCGAACAGCGACGGAGCCGCGAGCGGGTTGCGCAAGAGGCCCTGCATCGCTGCGCCCGACAGACCAAGAATGGAGCCGATGGCCAGAGCCAGAATGGCGCGAGGCAGGCGGATATCCCAGATGATCACGCCATGGACATCAGGACCAGAGCCCATCAAGCCAGACCAGACATCGGACGGCGTGAGCCTGACCGGGCCAACGCCAAGAGACGCCACGAACAGGCCCAATGCGAGCAATGCCAGCGCTGGGACGAGCCAATGCCGATGCGGGCTCACACCGAAAGCCTCACCATGTTGCCGTCAGCCCGGCATAAACCGCCCGGCCTGTGGTGCCAAAGTTGTAGACATCCTGATACTTGGCGTTGGTGATGTTCTCAACGCGCAAGGATGCCTTCCAGGTTTCGTTGAACTGGTAGGTCGCCGCCATGTCGAAGCGCGCATAGGGCGCAAGCCTGTCACGCTCGTTTGAGCGCGAGAAACGCTCGGATATCAGCGTCACTGACGGCTCGATCAGAAGTTGTGGCAGCGGGGTCCACTGCAGGGCCAGTCTGCCGGTGTGCTGCGGGCGGCGTTGCAGCGTCAGGTTTGTCGCCTCGTCCTTAGCATGCAGGTAGGTGTAGACCGCTGTTGCCGAGAGCTTGCCTTCAACAATTTCCGTCCGGGCGCTGGCTTCAAGACCTGAGGTCACGGCGCGATCGACATTGGAATAGCAGCGTGGCGCGGTCTGAGCCAGGCATCCAGCCGAGTTGTTGAACTGAACCAGGTTGCGGATGTTGTTCTGGAACACCGTGAGAGACAGCTTTATGCGGCCATCCAGCAGTGACTGGTCGATGCCTATGTCAAAACCGGTGCTGAACTCAGGCCTCAGATCCGGCGTGCCGACGACTGCGAAACGCTGGAAAAGGGTCGGCGCCTTGGCTCCTGTCCCGGCACTGGTGCGCAGAACAGTGCCGGTTTCCGGGATGCGGTAAGCTGCCGTGGCGCGCCAAGTGGTGAAGCCCTTCATATCACTAACTTTATCATGCCGGGCACCCAACGAAACGGTTAGACGCTCACCGACAGGCACTTGCCACAGGCCGAAAGCCGACATCGTATCTTGCTGCGCGGCTACATTACGAATGCGTGGCCCCGGTGTAGGCAGAACATTGGTCCCAAAGGTGTCCGCACTCTCACGCTCAATGCGAGCCCCCCCGATCAGCGAGCCAAACTGTTGCAGGCGCAAGGTTGCCTGATACTCGGCACCGGCACGATCCCCGATGAAGTCGCTCGTGGTCCGTGTCTCGCGCAGAGCACCGCCAGTCCGTGCCAGTGTTGACCCCACGAAGTGTCGTTCAGTGCGCGAAGCGAACAGCTGGATTGCGTGGGTCAAAGCCCCGTCCCACGTGTCGAGTTCAGCCCGCGCTGTGATCTGGTTCAGACGCCGCCTTGCCGAGCTGGTCGTATCAGGAAAGGTGGTCGCGCCGGGCGATGCGAGACCAGAGCCCGCATCCGTGTCAGCCCGCGTATCAACCGATAGAGCAGACAACTCGAAGCGGAAGCCAGTGCCAGGATCATATCCGATCCGACCATAGCCACCGAAACGCGTGAAGCCGTCGGCCTCCAGCTTTCCTGCGCGTACGCCATTGATGTTGTTGGCATTGCCAAGACGACCAATCCGGTAGCCATAGCGGGAGAAGCCGTCCGAGCGCTGCGCCGTGCCTGAAAAGGCGAAGCTCCATGGACCGATAGTTCCAGTGGCTGAGCCGACTGTGTTGATCGTGCCATAGCTTCCTGCTTCGACCCCGATGCTGAATGTGGGCTGGCCGCGCCCGCGTTTGGTGATGATGTTGACCACACCGCCGATGGCATCCGAGCCATACAGCGCTGATTGAGGGCCGCGCAGCACCTCAATCCTTTCAATCAGCGATGGTGCGATGATCGCGGCATCAAACTCGCCGCTGGCCTGGGCCGGGTCGTTGATGCGTACGCCATCGATCAAGACGAGCGTGTGGTTGGGGTTCGCCCCGCGCAGGCGAATGTCGGAGGTAGCCCCGGGGCCACCAGCCTCGGTGAGCGAGACGCCTGCCACGTTGCGCAGCACATCGACAAGCGACGTCGGATTTGTGCGCTCGATCTCTGCCCGCGGGATCACGGTGATGGCGCTGCCCGTGCGCTGGATAGCGGTCGGCAGCCTGTTGGCTGTGACTGTGACTTCCAGTACCGGCTCGGGAACTTGCTGCGGCGATGTTTGGGAATGGGCCGGGAGAACGGCAACGAATGACACAATAACAATCGGCGTGGCACGCGCCACGCGAGACCGACAAGACATGTTTCCTCCAACGGCCCGCCGCCGTGGTTTGGGTTGCACATGCTTTTGGCCGGTCTCCTGGCTTGCGGCTCAGACGCTGATCTCGCCCTTCCCGACCCTGAGAGGTCAGTGGTGATGCAAAACCAACTCGCCACTTACAGTTGCGGGGGCAGCAGCCGAATGATGCCCGAAGACACGCACGGCATTCCCTGTTTCACCTCTCCCTGACGAGAGGCACCGAAAGCAGAATTGATTAAGCACCTAGGCAGCCGGGTGGCAAGGAGTGTTTCGTTTGACAGTGGTCAACCAACGCTGCGTCAGACCTGACGTGCTTTCGCCGCGTCCGTCCGAGATCTCCGGCGGCTAAGCTCAGCAAAAGGACAACATCAGCCTATGGCGCACCATGGTTGATGAGCGTGGACTACCCCTACTTCTCATCAGCCATGACCGCGATCTGACTGGTGCCATCACCGATAATGTCATAATTCTCGGAGCCCACTGGCCGACCAACAGCGCCGGTTGATCAAGCCGGTGCAGCGAGCGGATCAGGAACGACCCACCGCCTGCCTGACTACCGGAATCCATTTCGCCCGCTCTGCTGCATAAAATGCATCGACCTCGCCTGGCTTCCAGCACGGGAAGTAGCTCGATGCCAATGCGTCAAGCCGCTCACGAACTGGGGGCATTGCAAGCACTGCGGCTATGTCAGCGTTGATCCGATCTGCAATCGCCTGCGGCAAACCGATGGGCGCAGCGATCGAATTCCAGGTTTGCGCTTCGAAACCCGCCAGCCCGGCTTCTGCAACAGTCGGGATATCCGGTGCTGCGGCGCTGCGCTCGCGCGATGTGATGGCAAGGCCACGCACCATGCCCGACCTGATCTGCGGGATCGCTGTCACCGCCACGTCGAACATGTGGACAAGGCGACCGGCAATCACGTCCTTCATGGCATCGGACCCGGCATTGTAGGGCACGTGCTCGATCTGCACGCCGGCCGCTCGGGCCCACAGCATCCCCGTCACATGCGTCGTTGTGCCGATCGGGCCCGATCCATATTGCACCTTTCCAGGGCTCGCCTTCAGGCTGGCAACATAGTCCTGCATCGTCCTTGCCGGATTGTCCGCCTTGACCGTGAGGATCATTGGCACGGCGTTCATCATCGCGACGCCGCGCAGAGTTTTCGGCAGATCGACCGGCATCGGATCGAACGTCGCCATGTTGAATACCAGTTGCGAGGATGTACCGACCAGCAGCGTGTGGCCATCGGCAGCAGCATCGGACACCATCTCGGTCGCGCGCATACCGGAGTTCTGCGGCATGGCCTCGAGCACGATACGCTGGCCGAGGCGCTTCTCCCATTCTGCCGCGTGTTCCCCGTCAGCATCCATGAGACAGATTTGAGGCCTTCACGAAGGGAGGAATTCTGGTTCATCGTAGCCGCAAGGAGCGAAGATGAAACAGAAGTCCGGGCCGGACAAAGCGCCGGCAGAGCAAGTGCTGAAGGATATCCGGCGTCAGACGCGTCGGCAGTATTCGGCTGAAGAGAAGATCCGCATCGTTCTGGAAGGGCTGCGGGGCGAGGAGAGCATCTCGGAGCTTTGCCGCCGCGAGGGGATCGCCGCCTCGATGTGCTATGGCTGGTCCAAGGAGTTCCTTGAGGCTGGCAAACGGCGGCTAGCTGGCGACACGGCCCGTGCTGCGACCTCGGACGAGGTGAAGAACCTGCGTCGTGAATCGACTGCCCTGAAGGAGGTCGTGGCCGACAATCGAGCTAGCCAAACGACCGTACGCAGGCTTTACTCCTCAGCGTGATTCCGAGGGTCTTGGCCATGCGTCTGCTCAATACCCATATCACCAAGTTCCGCCGGTTTGCTGATCTGACCATTCGGGATATTCCGGCTAGTGCCAAGCTGGTGGTGCTTGCTGGCCCGAACGGATCCGGCAAGTCTTCGCTCTTTGACGCTCTGCTTCTACGTTACCGCATTGCGGCGGGATACAGCTGGGCCGGCGATGCCAAGTACTATGATCGGCCGCAGGATCCGTTCGTCGACCTCACCGCTAGGATCTCCGTCACCACCGACACCGGCAACTTCGCCCGGGGCAACCTTTACGTCCGGTCAGCGTATAGGAACGATCCTGAATTCAATACGGATACCCTCCGCCGGCAGGGAGCCATCCTCGACACAAATAGCTTAAATCGGCTGATCGAGCCCGACGCCACAGTTAGCGTTAACTACCAGCGTCTTGCCTCCCAAGCGATGGAGGACATCTTCGTCAACGAAAAGGCGGGGACAACCGTGGGCGACTACCGCGAGAAGGTGATCGGCGAGGTTCGGTCACCATTGAAGCGGTTGTTCCCTGATCTGACCTTGGTCGGTGTTGGCAATCCTCTCAGCCAGGGCACCTTCCAATTCGACAAGGGCACCTCTAAGGGCTTCGACTACAAAAACCTCTCTGGTGGCGAGAAGGCCTCCTTCGACCTGATCCTCGATTTCGTGGTCAAGCGGCGCAGCTTTGCGGATGCGATCTACTGTATCGACGAGCCGGAGACCCACATGAACACTCGCCTTCAAGCGGCGCTCCTAGGCGAACTGGTGGGTCTGCTTCCCGGCAACTCTCAACTCTGGATCGCTTCACACTCGATCGGGATGATGCGGAAAGCGCGGGAATTGTACGATGCCGATCCGGCGTCGGTGGCCTTCATAGATTTCAGCGGTCACGACTTCGACCAAGTAGTAATTCTCTCGCCGAGCAGGCCCACACGCGCTTTCTGGGAGGGTGTGATGCACGTCGCCCTCGACGATCTCGCTGCGCTCATAGCGCCCAAGCAAGTGATCATCTGCGAAGGCAACCCAAGGGGCGCGGTACTAGGGAAGAACACTGAGCACGATGCTCGGATCTACGAAGCGATATTCGCCGACGAGATGCCCGACACCGCCTTCATTTCTGCCGGCAATTCGAAGGAAGTACAGGACGATTTTATTGGATTGGCAACGGTGCTACCAAAGCTGACCTCAGGCATGAAAATCACCCGCCTGATCGATCTGGACGACCACGCCGCGACCGACGTCGTCGCCTTCAAGAGCAGCGGCATAAATGTTCTGAGCCTTCGACATCTCGAAGCCTACCTTTACGACGACGAAGTGTTGAACGCTCTCTGCGACTCGGTCGGAAAG
This sequence comes from Bosea sp. (in: a-proteobacteria), assembly GCA_023910605.1. Taxonomy (NCBI): domain Bacteria; kingdom Pseudomonadati; phylum Pseudomonadota; class Alphaproteobacteria; order Hyphomicrobiales; family Alloboseaceae; genus Allobosea; species Allobosea sp. The sequence continues at coordinate 344,512 of JAAVVV010000001.1, forward strand.
CCCGAGAAAGCGGCGGAATTACTCGCCGCCAAGGCCGCCGCGATCGCCAGCGTAGTAAGCCAGGGCCATCCCGCAGACGACATCAAGAAGGCCGCAGGCAGCATCTATGTCGAGGCCAAGAAGATACTGTCGCTCACGCAGGTGGGCAACGATGCCCCGGCGTTCGCACGGAACACGCTGTCCAAGCTGATCAAGCCCGGCCTGGCCATCTATGACAAGCTGCGCAAGGACGTATTTGGGGTCTGACCAGACTTTGGCCAATTATTATCAACGAATGTCCGCTTGGACCGCTATGCAGTTGTTCACCCCTTGATACCTGCCGTTCCGCTTCCGGCCCCAAAGCTGCCGTACCTGCAGCACCGAACATAACTATCAACCACCCATCACCGATACCGTGGGGCGCCATCAGGACTGCGGCTTCATCCGCGCCGATCCTTCCGTCTGCCTGGCCGCCTCCTGCTCTCGTTCAATGTCCTTGCGCACCTGCTCCTGACGTTCGCGCAGGGCTTGGATCGCTTCTGAACTGTTCCCATCAGTTCTGAGGGTCTGTGTCGGCTTCCGCTCGACATCCCGTACAGCACGGCCCGCCTCAATAGCCTGAGCCCACTCGCGTTCAGCTCGATCCTGCAGGGCGCCCTCAATCCGCTGAGCATTTGCACGATCATCCAATGACTCAGCCGCTATTCGCCCAGACTCACCTTGCCGGTTTGTCTGCCGCTCGACCATCGCCGACCGTGCCTGCTCAGCCTCACGCACTTCCTTGATCGCCACCGCCCTCGCCTCTTGCAACAGCCGGTTTGCCGCGCTGCCAGCAAGACCAACCACCGCATCCGGACTGATGCTCTGAACACCCTGTTCCTTCTGCCGCTGCAGATCGAGCCGCCCGGCCATGATTTCGAGGTACTCGCCGCTGCGCTCGGTGAACACCTTTCGGCTTTGGGGCGGCAGCTTTTCCGCGACCGTGTTGACCAGCTTGTTGAGGGTCTGGAGGTCTGATACCAAAGGCCCTTTGACCTGACTCACCGAGGGTTCCCAAACTGACTGCGGCGTGATTCAAAGTGCGTGGAGGACCCACGCCATGCCGAAGGTTGTCGAGATCAAGCCGAGCCATACTCCCGCCGAGCTGCGCCGCCTGGCGGCATCGGGCAAGGATGCGAACCAAAGTCGACGATTGCTGTCCATCGCTGCGGCGCTGGACGGGATGAGCCGGGCGGAGGCCGCCAAGATCGGCGGCATGGACCGCCAGACGCTACGGGACTGGGCGCATCGGTTTAATGAGCAAGGCCCTGCCGGGTTGAAGGACAACCGTCGCCGGGGGAACCCAAGACGTCTGTCGCAGGCGCAACTGGTGGAGCTGTCCGAGATCGTCGAGACCGGCCCCAACCGCGCTGTAGACGGCGTGGTGCGCTGGCGGCGGATCGACCTGCAACGTGTCATCGCGGACAAGTTCAAGATCGCGTATCACCAGCGCAGCATCGGCAAGCTGCTGAAGCACCTGGGCTTCTCGCACATCAGCGCCCGGCCACGGCATCCCGGGCAAGATGGCGAGGTCATCGCGGCTTTTAAAAAAACTGGCCCAACACGCTCGCGGCGCACATCAAGGGCGTGACGCGCAAGACGAAGATCGAGATCTGGTTTCAGGATGAGGCCCGCATCGGCCAGAAGAACGGGCTCGTCCGGCAATGGGCGAGGCGCGGCACAAGACCTACCCAGCCTGCCGACCAACGCTATGAGAACGCCTATCTCTTCGGTGCCATCTGCCCCGAAAGAGGCGTGGGCGCGGCCCTCGCTTTGCCCCATGCTGACACCGACATGATGCAACTGCATATCGACGAGATATCCCTGCACGTCGCCAAAGGCGCTCATGCCGTGCTGCTGCTGGATCGAGCCGGATGGCACATCACCGGCGACCTGAACTGGCCGAAGAACATCACGCCGATCCTGCTGCCCTCGCGCGCGCCGGAACTGAACCCCGTGGAGAATATCTGGCAGTATCTGCGTGCCAACTACCTCTCGAACCGCGTCTTCGAGACATACGCCGACATCATCAATGCAGCCTGCGAGGCCTGGAACAGGCTCACCGAAAGGCCCGACGTCATCACATCAATCGGGATGCGCCACTGGGCGCAAACAGGTCAGTTGTAAGGGCCGTTAGTATGAGGTCATCTTTGCTGCCGTGATCGCCATGGCGTTTTCCTCCTTCTGATAGGCCTTGGTTGTTTGTTCCACGGTCGTCAGCACATGCCCCGCCGCAAACGACAGACTGAGCCGATTGGTCATGTTGAGCGCAATCGCATTGCCCGGCTCCTGTTTTGCTGTTGCCGACCAGGCCCCGAGACTGGCATTCACCACTTGCCATTGCCGCTCGGTGACGGGGATGCGCACCGGGTTGCTTCGCGCCGTCTCGATGCGGCGGCGAGCATTGGCGATCATGGCAGCATTGGCGGGGCGTTCCGAATAAGCGATGTCGCGGTCTTCACGACCAGCACGCGGCCGGTCGGCGGCATCTACGATCGCCTTGTCCTTCGCGCCATAAGACTGTGACGATGCCCGCTCCATGGCGCCGGTCGCCGTAATCTTGAGCCCATTCGTCTGCGCTGCCTCAGCAAATCCCGTGCGCCATCCCACAAATGTCTGCCGGTTCGGATGGATCTTCACGCCGTTCTCATCACGCATCGCGACAATGGCATGGGCGTGGATATGCCCGTCGGTCTCGCGATCCGTGTGCAGCGCGAACATGAATTTATGATCGGCGAACTGCGCGTGCAGGAATTCCCGCGCGGCATTCCGGAAGCGCTCGTGATCAACCCCGGCTTTGGACGAGATGATCAGATGCATCGTGTCGCGCGGGGTTTGCGAGCGCAGCTGCTCCTTCCAGGCCTGCGCCGTGGCTCGCACGTCTGCCGCGTTGCTGACCGTCCCGCCATCCGAGCGCTGCGCTGGCCCACGATCGGCAAGCTGGTTCAGCCGGTGCGTCAACCCGTCGACACCATGCGCGGCCGTGCCCGGCTCGACCGACAACCGATAGGCGGCAATGCCGATCGCCTCGACCCTGGCATGGATCGCCGCCTGGCTCCTGGCGTCGAGCACGCGCAACTGGAACCCGTCTTCCTCGCTGCCGACACGTTGTTCGGTGATCCGGAACCGTTCCGCCTTGCCCTCTTCGTTGCGACCGGCCAGCACCGTCACCACACGCGCCTCGATCGATCCATCGCGCACGGCATCGATGCGCATGGCATGGACATGGCCCCTGAACACCACAGCCACCGTGTCTTCCAGCTTCGCCCTATCTTCGGGAGTGTCCTTCAATCCGGCTACCGCCACTCTCACACTCGCCGCATCCTGGCTCTTGGCCCGTTTCTCAAAGTCTTGCGCCCAGCGCTTCATCTCGACCGCGACAGCCTCGCGATCGGTCAGCATCATCCCTTCATGGGTTTCCAGCGGCGCATCCTCGCGCAGCACATAATCGGCAGTGGCGGCGGCGCGCGCTCCGCCGCTGGCGAACGAAATCAGCTTCACCACCGCCGGCGAATATCCCTGGGCCATCAGCCTCTGCGAAGCGCCGTTACCGCCAGAGCCGCTGCCGTCACTCGACCGGCGTGACCCTCCCCCATCGACAACGACAGACCGCGGCGCGCCCTTGCCTGTCTTGGCGCTCTGCAACTCGTCGCCTCGCCACAACGCCATCCCGATGCCGGCAGAGGGAGCCCCGCGCCCACTACGTCCTGCGCCGCCGCTAGCCCCCTGCCCCAAGAGACTGGCGCCGGTGCCGCCCGACATCCGCGCCTGCCGGCCACGCTCTTCATCGGCAGCCGCCGCAGACAGCGCCTCGATCCAGCCGGTGATCTCATCACTGGTCATGAGGATCGCTCCACCGATCCCAGTTGCGCCGCGCGCCTGAGGCCACTGCCATAGGCCAGCGTCATGGCGGTGAGCTCGCCATCGATGGCGCTGATCCGTCGATGCAGGATTTCAAAGATAGGCCGCGTATCCTCAAGCCGAACCGCACGCCCTTCGTTGATGGCCTTGACCACCTGGGCGAGGTTCCTGCCGACCGCACGGATTTGTCCGCTGAGCTCTGCGACCGTCTCTGCATTATCCCGCGACAGCGCCGGACCAACATCCAACGCCGCCCTGATCAGCCGCCGCGTCACCTCAGCTTGATGACAGACCAAGCCGAGCCGATGCTTCCACCAGCAGCCGGTGAATCCGCTTCATCCAGATCGAGGCGATGCCGCTTGGCGCCCATGACAACCTCCACCACCGAAGTTTGTCCCACAAACTGCTATCTTGTCAATATAGAAAAGCAATAGCCCCATGCTGAAATCAATCTACATTTTTCGAACGGCGCAAATCGACAATCAACCCGGTCCATAGACATTCAATCGTACGGCGTACATGATCAGATATATGTATAATTGGACTTTTATACTGTCATACCGTTATGCGGTCGTCATGTATCACCATTTAACCGGAAAACCGTATTGCTGGAATACGGCCATACGGGACATGACAATCGGCACATGGGATAACGGTCGTTGCGTTTTCCGGTCAAACCGTATCCCCGGTTTCCCAGAAAACAGGACCACCGGAGGCCAGTGATCGAGGATCGCAGGTGTTTTGCGGTTTCACCGGCCGACAGGTTCACCGCAATACGGGACCGCTGTCACACTGGACGACCGGAGAACAGGACGCCGGTCATCCAGTGTCCCGGGCTTGCCCGCAAACCGTCATGTGGTTTTCCAGCAAAACAGCAATCCGCCAAAACGTTCATTATGATAAACCAATAGACCATTTTGCTGTATTCCTGTAATCAGGAATCATCGTTTAACAGGCATGCGGTCAGACCGTCTCCCCGTTCTGGTTCATGGTCGATTGGAGGTCGCATCGGTGCCGCGCACGCTTGCCCTCATCACCGACATCATCCCGTCAGCAAGGGTCGCCGCACCTTTGTCGGACGGATCTTCTTCCAGTCCATCCCGGCCAGAAGAGCCATCAGCTGCGAATGGTCCAGGCGAATGCGAGCCGCCGATAGGGCAGGCCAGCAAAAGCCTTGCTCCTCAAGCGTCTTCGAATAGAGACAAACGCCGCTGCCATCCCACCACACGATCCGAACACGGTCCGCACGTTTCGACCGAAACACGTAAAGCGCGCCGTTGAACGGGTCGAGGCCGCCATCCCGGACAAGCACCATCAGGGATGCGGCACCTTTACGAAAGTCGACGGGCTGGCACGACACGTAAACGACGACACCCAGGCCAATCATGCTTTGCGCACCGCCCTCAGTATCACGGTCAGATGATCCGCATCGATGTCGCCGCCAACACGGACAACCGTATCCCGAATGACAATCTCCACAGCCCAGTTGCCAGCCGCCTCGACGCGCGCAAACTTCACCTCATCGTGCGCAACGGGCATGGCTTTGACCGCCCCGGATGCCCGGGCCTGTCGCCGCCATCCATAAAGCTGCGAAGGGTCAACCCCGGCAGAACGCGCAATCGCCGAAACATTCGCACCAGGCAACAGCGTCTGGGAAATCAGTCGTGCCTTCTCGTCGACCGACCAATCACGTAGCCTGCGCCTCGTCCGCACCGGCGCTGCCGTCAAAACCTCAAAAACTCGATCTTGATTCATACTCTCGCTCATAGGATTCCCCACATGATTCACCGGGAAAATGAGCGATCAGAACACCAAAAGATACGTGGGGTTGCCTACACGCTTACCTTTGAGGCTTCGCGACCTCCCTCAAGAGTAAGAGTGCAAGCCGGGTGTGCCGTGACGGGTTGAGTGTCGAGAGAGAGGCTCTCGGCCAGCACGTCATGGAGATGAGTCATGACCGAAGTGGAGATCCTGGGTACCTCGCCTGCGCGCAGCGGCGGCTACAAGGTGGATGTGTCGAAGGGGGAGCGCGTTGGGCGCGTCTCCTCCGAATGGTTCTCACGGCCCGACGACGAGCGCTTCTTGTCGCTCGACGAACTGATGGCGTCTGTGCGCGGCCGGGCCGAACGCAGCACGACGCGCACCGTGGATAGCGCAGTTGTGCGAGTCGAGGCGAGCCGGGAGGATCCCGAGCGTCTCGCGTTGATACTGCCGGGGGCAGACGCGCCGGTAGCGCCCACCCACTGGAGCTTCGGCCAGCTCGCCAGCCTCGTCGGCGCGCCGGCCTCGTATCTGCGCCAGCTTCCGGCGGCGCTCGCCGGCATCAATCTGCAGTACGGTCTCTCGTCGCACCGTGCCGAGCAGATCAAGACGCTGGAGGCACGAAACGGGCGGACCGAGCTGCGCGCCGTTACCGGCCCGGACTACGGCCGCATTTACGACCATGAACTCGTCTCGGCTGTGCAGCGCATAGCCGGCAACGGCACGGGCGACACGCGCTGGAAGGTGCCGGGCGTGCTCGACTGGCGCACAGGCGTCTACAACCCGCATGTGGATGTGAGCCGAGACACCACCACCCTCTACGCCTCCGACCGCGACGTCTTCCTCTTCCTGGTCGACGACCTCAACCCGATCGAGGCTGGCTGGCTGCCCGATGGCTCGCCGGACCTCTATTTCCGGGGCTTCTACTGCTGGAACTCGGAGGTCGGCGCCAAGACGCTCGGCATCGCCAGCTTCTATCTCCGAGCGGTGTGCCAGAACCGCAATCTCTGGGGCGTCGAGGACTTCGAGGAGATCACCATCCGGCACTCGAAATATGCTGCGGGGCGCTTCGCCCATGAGGTGGCGCCAGCGCTTGTGCGCTTCGCCGACTCTTCGCCGATGCCTTTCGTCAACGGCATCCGGCAAGCGCGCGAGCGGATCGTCGCGCGCACGTATGAAGACCGCACCGAGTTCCTCAGGAAGCGCGGCTTCAGCAGGGGCGAGACCGCGAAGATCATCGAGACCGTTCTCACCGAGGAAGGCCATCCGCCGGCTTCGGTATTCGACTTCGTTCAAGGCATCACGGCAGTGGCACGCACCAGGCCCCATCAAGACGCCAGGCTCGAGCTCGAAGGCCGGGCGAAGAAGCTTCTGGATCGTGCAGCGTAAGAGTTGCCCCTGACAAGTCTGCTCCCCGCGGTCCGTCCCTTCCGAGGAAGAGGCGGGCCGCGGGCTTCGTGACGGGTTGAATGGTCGAGAGAGAGGCTTTCGGCCGACCCGCCATGGAGAACGGCCATGTCGACCAAGACCAAGTCCCCCAAGGGTTCGAGCCCGAAGATCGCTCTCAGCGCCTCGCGAGACATTCCCTTCGACCGGCTGGTGTTAAGCCAGTCCAACGTCCGGCGCATCAAGGCGGGCGTCGCCATCGAGGAGCTCGCCGAGGACATCGCCCGGCGCACGTTGTTGCAAAGCCTGACCGTGCGCCCCGTGCTCGACGAGAACGGCGCGGAGACGGGCATGTTCGAGGTGCCCTCGGGCGGTCGGCGCTACCGGGCGCTGGAGCTGCTGGTGAAGAGCAAGCGCCTTGCCCGCACCGCGCCCATCCCCTGCGTTATCCGCACCGAGGGGATCGCGGAGGAGGACTCGCTCGCCGAGAACATCCAGCGTGCGCCGCTTCACCCGCTCGACCAGTTCCGCGCCTTCCAGACCCTGCGCGAGAAGGGGCAGAGCGAGGAGGAGATCGCGGCGGCCTTCTTCATCTCGGTGGCGGTGGTGAAGCAGCGCCTCCGGCTCGCCGCTGTCAGCCCGCGCCTCCTCGACGTCTATGCTGAGGACGGCGTCACGCTGGAGCAGTTGATGGCCTTCACGGTCAGCCCCGACCATCAACGCCAGGAGCAGGTCTGGGAGGCCGTGCAGCGCTCCTACTCAAAAGAGCCCTACACGATCCGGCGTATGCTCACGGAAGGGGCGGTGCGCGCCTCCGACAAGCGGGCGCAGTTTGTCGGTGCCGAGGCCTATGAAGAGGCGGGCGGGATCATCCTGCGTGATCTGTTCCAGTCGGACGAGGGCGGCTGGTGGCAGGACGTCCGCTTGCTCGACCGGCTCGTAGTAGACAGGCTCGAGCGAGAAGCCGATGTCATCCGCACTGAGGGCTGGCGCTGGGTCGAGGCGCTTCCCGAATTCCCCTACGGCCACAGCTACGGCCTGCGCCACCTCCAGGGCGAGGCCGAGCCGTTCACCGAAGCGGAGCTGGCCACCCGCGAGGCGCTACAGACCGAGTACGACGCGCTCGAAGCGAGTTGCGAGGGCCTCGACGAGATTCCGGATCAAACCGACCAGCGCCTCGCCGAGATCGAGACGGCCTTGGCCGCCTTCGACCATCGGCCGCTTGTCTATGGCACGGAAGAGATCACCCGCGCCGGCGTATTTGTCTCGATCGACGGCTCGGGCAGCTTGCGCGTCGAGCGCGGCTTCGTGCGGCCGGAAGACGAGCCGCCGGTGGAGGCACCCGAACCGGAGACAGGAGAGACTGTCGCCGAGGCTGATGATGTTCGCAATGTTACCGTCGCCGCCCGCATGGACGGTCCTGCCGAAATCGTCGCAGCGGAGCCCGAGGAGGACGAAGGCGTCCGACCGCTCTCGGATCGGCTGGTGATGGAGCTCACCGCGCATCGCACCGTTGCGTTACGCGAGGCGCTGGCGAATGACTCGGACATCGCCTTCGTCGCGGCGCTGCACGCGCTGACACTTCGGCTTTTCTACCGCTACAACCTCGACAGCTGCGTCGAGATCGAACCGAAGAGCGCGGCCTTCACCGCGCAGGCGGCAGGCCTCGGTGACACCGCTTCGGCGCAGGCGATCGAAGCGCGGCACGCAAGGTGGGCGGAAGCGCTGCCGAAGGAACCGGGCGAGCTCTGGGATGTCTTGACCGGCTTCGACGGCGACAGCCGCCAAGTCCTCTTCGCCCATTGCGTCGCGCTCACGCTCAACGCGGTTGCCGAGCCCTACAATCGGCGACCCAAGGCGCTGGCGCACGCCGACCGTCTGGCCGAAGCGCTCGACCTCGACATGGCGGCCGCCGGCTGGAAGCCCACGATCGAGGGCTATCTCGGGCGCGTCACCAAGGGCCGCATTCTTGAAGCCGTGCGGGAAGCCAAGGGCGCGCGTGCGGCCGACCGCATCGCGCATATGAAGAAAGCCGAAATGTCGGAGGCGGCCGAAGCGCTGCTCGCCGATACCGGCTGGGTGCCCGAGCCGCTGCGCACGCCCGGGCAGACCTTCGGCGTTGAGACGCAGACTGACGGCGAAGGCGAAGGCGAAGTGCAACCAGCGGGGATCGGCGGGGAACCGGCTATCGACGCTGAGGCCGACGACGACGAGACTGAGCCTGCGCCTCCTCCCCAGGTTGCCATCGCCGCAGAATAACAAGCCCCTACGCAGTCTCGCGGGTCCGCCTCACGGCGGGCCCTTTTTTTTGGAGGTCGGCCATGGACCATAATCGGTCATCGTCTGCCGGGGAACTCACCCGTGCGCTTGCGCGGAATGCCGAGGTTGTCTGTCGACGTTACCTGTCAAACGGCCGCCGGCAGGGCCGATATTGGCTCGTCGGTGACGCCCAGAATATGCCGGGGCGAAGCCTGTTTGTGCGTCTCACCGGGCCTGACAGCGGCAAAGGCGCAGCCGGCAAGTGGACAGATTATGTTGCTGCGCGGGTTATGTTGCGCTCCGGCGAACAGGCCGTATTTTTCGGGGGATCGGCAGCTTCTCCGCAACATAATCCCAGCCTGCCTGGGAGGATCGCGTGATGTCCCGCGATGCTTCCGAGCTGGCGCGTCGGCTCGCCCGCGACGCCGAGGCGGTGTGCCGCCACTACCTCTCGAGGGGGCGACGTCAAGGCCGTTACTGGATGGTCGGCGACGTGCGCAACACGCCGGGGAGGTCGATGTTCGTCCGGCTCACCGGGCCAGATGCCGGACCTGGCGCAGCTGGTCGATGGACCGACGCCGCCGAAGCCACCTATGGCGATCTGCTCGACGTCATCCGCGAGAGCTGCGGGTTCGCCGAGTTCCGGGATGCCACCGAGGAGGCGCGTCGCTTCCTCGGCCTGCCTCGGGCTGACCCGCGGCCCATCACGACGCCCGTTCACGCTGACGTTCCCGCAGGATCGCCCGAAGCGGCGCGTCGGCTGATCGCCATGTCGCAGCCGATCAGCGGGACGCCCGTGGAGACGTATTTGCGCAGGCGCTGCATCAGGGCCGTCCACGACGCGGGCGCGCTCCGCTTCCATCCATGCTGCTACTACCGTCCAGACGACCACTCACCGACCGAGATCTGGCCAGCGATGATCGCGATCGTCACCGATCTCAAGGGCCGCACCACCGGCGTGCATCGCACCTGGCTGGCGCCGGACGGCTCCGGCAAGGCGCCGATCGACACGCCGCGACGAGCCATGGGCGGTCTCCTCGGTCATGCCGTACGCTTCGGCGCGGTCGGCGACGTCCTCGCCGTCGGCGAAGGCATCGAGACGATGCTGTCCCTGCGCTACGCCCTGCCAACCTTGCCGATGGCCGCCGCGCTGTCCGCCAACCACCTCGCCGCCCTGCTGCTCCCAGCGACGCTGCGTCGGCTCTACGTCGCCCACGACGCCGATGCCGCAGGCGGCGTCGCGCTCAGGACCCTGAGTGCGCGCGCCGAAGCAGAAGGCGTCCAGGTGCTCGTGCTGTCCCCGCGGTTGGGCGACTTCAACGATGACCTCCGCGCCTTCGGCCTCGGTGCGCTGCGGGCGGCGCTGCGAAGCCAACTCATGCCGCAGGACGTCATCCGCTTCGCACGCCGCCGACCGGCCGGGACGAGCTGATCGCCAGAAGAGCCCGAACCGTTCCGAACAACGTGCGTCCTGCAGCATGATGGCGCCTCCCGCAACAAGGAGGCTCTATGATGTTTTCCGAACTGTTCGTCATTCCCGCTTTGCTCAAGCGTTACGATACGGCGCCCCTGCCCGAGCAGCGCGCGCATTATTTGCGTCACCTGCAGCAGCTCGGCTATCGTCGCTCGACGCTGCGCAAAAGCGCCAACCACCAGCTCGCGCTGATCCGGCTCCTTGATCTGAGAGAAGGCGATCAAGTCAGCCTGTCTCGCATCAAGCACGCGGGCGCACTCTGGGCGCGGCCACGCGGACGTCGATGCAAGCAGGCCGCCACAGCCAAGGCGAGAGAGCGGTTCGTCAGCTTCGGGATCGGATGGCTCCGTTTCCTCGGCTGGTTCGACGAGACTGGAGGTATGCATCGGCGTCGCCACCCCGAGGTTCAGCGCTTCGAGGCCTGGATGCGCGACGAGCGCGGCCTGTCAGAGGCCACGATCCGCGACTACTGCATCGTCGCCAACCGCTTCCTCACATGGCTCGCCGTGCAACGCGTCGCACTCGACAAGGCGAGTATCGCCGATATCGACGCTGCCCTCACTGAGCGACGGCAATCCGGCTCCTTGAGCCGCCGGGCGATGCACGACCATGCGCAGAGGCTTAGGGCGTTCATCCTCTTCGCTGAAGCATGTGGTTGGATCGCGCCGGGGCTGGCCGCCGGGATCATGCCGCCACGCTTCATGGCGGATGACGGCGTGCCAAAGGGGCTGAGACGGGACGACGTTCTTCGCTTACTCGCTTCGGTCGAAGGCGACCGCCCCGTCGACAAGCGCGACCGTGCGGTCCTGATGCTGCTGGCCATCTATGGGCTGCGAGCAGGAGAGGTCGGTGGCCTCCGGCTGGATGATGTCGATTGGGAGCGGGGCTTGCTCCACGTTCGATGCCCGAAGCCCGGGCGGATCAACGTGTTGCCGCTACCGCAGAGCATTGGCAACGCGATCGTGCGCTATCTGCGGGAGGCGCGGCCGCGGAGCTTCGGGCGCAGCTTGTTCCTCACGATGCACGCACCTATCCAACCGCTCAGAAGCTCTGCCTTGGGCGCGATGGTGCGCCATCGTCTGGCCGCCATCGGCGTCGTATCTGGCCGGCGCGGCACGCACGCCCTGCGGCACGCCGCGGCCCAGCACCTTCTCGATCATGGCATGCCGATGAAGGTGATCGGCGACCTCCTCGGCCACCGCGACCCGTCCTCGACGGCGATCTACGCCAAGGTTGATCTCGCAGCGCTCCGCGAGGTGGCGGCGCTCGGTCTGGAGGGTTTGGCATGACCCTCGGCGACGCGATCGAACTCTATATTCAATGGCGGCGGTCTCATGGTGCGAAGTTCGTCACGGGTGCGCGCCTCGTGCGCGGCTTGCTCCGCTACGCCGATGGCGCTGCATCCTGCGATGCCGTCACAACGGACCAGGCGATCACCTATATGGCTGGCGCAGGACCGCTGACCCGCCACCGCGAGAACAAGTGCTACGCACTTGCAGGCTTCTGGCGGCATGCAATCAGCCGAGGCCATGCCAGCCGTTCGCCGTTGCCGGTTGACGAGCCAAGGCCTCCCAGAAGGGCACCGCCGTACATCTATTCGCAGGACGAACTGCGGCGGCTATTTGATCCCGCGACGGTAGCACTCAGCCGCTGCGGTGCGGTGCAGCTCGACGCGGCAACCTTCCGGGTCTTGCTGCTTCTCTTGTACGGCGCCGGCCTGCGCTACGGCGAAGCGACGCGACTGGAACTGGCGGACGTGGATCTCGTGGAGGCCGTCCTAACCATCCGCGCCACGAAGTTCTTCAAGAGCCGTCTGGTCCCGATAGGGCCGCAGCTTGCGGCAGTGCTCGGCTGTCACATGGCCTTGCACGGTGGAGGCGGACAACCGGGCTCCCAACCCACATTCTTGCTCGCGAACCCGGATGGGACCGTGCTCGCCACCAGCACCGTGCAGGATGCGTTCGACAAGCTGCGGCGCATCACCGGCTTGGCTGCCTCGCCCGGTACCAGGACCCCGCGCATGCATGACCTACGCCACAGCTTTGCGGTCCACAGCCTGACCAGCTGGTATCGCCGAGGCGCGGATGTCCAGCGGCTTCTGCCGGCGCTCTCGACCTATCTCGGTCATGCGGATCTCGAAGGCACCAAGGTCTACCTGACGATGACGCCTGAGCTTCTGCAACAGGCATCGCTGCGCTTCAGCTCCTATGCCGCAGGAGGTCGCGATGCGTGAACTCCTCACCCTCGGACCCTGGCTCCGCCGCTTTCTGTGCGAGCACATCGTCACTGAGCGCAATCTGGCGCGCAACACGCAGGCGAGCTACCGCGATACGTTCAGCCTTCTGTTGCCGTTCGTCAGCCGGAAGCTGCGCAAGCCTGTGGATCGGCTCGCAGTCTGCGATCTCACATCGCGACTCGTTCTTCAGTTCCTCGCCCATCTCGAGACGGAACGGGGCTGCTCCGCCCGCACCCGCAACCAGCGGCTCGCCGCCATCCGGTCCTTCGCACGCTTCGTCGCGAGCCGGGACCCGGGCTATGTGGAGTGGAGCGGCCACATGCGAGCGATCGCCATCAAGAAGTCCATGCCGATAGCCGTCGGTTGGCTGACAAGGGCGGAGATGGAGTCCCTGCTAGCCGTTCCCGACCACCGGTCACGGCGAGGGCGTCACGAGCATGCGATGCTGCTCTTCCTCTACAACACAGGGGCGAGGGTATCGGAAGCGTCGCAGCTTAAAGTGCGCGATCTCCAGATGCGGCGCGGCAACGGCGGACACGACATCGCCATTCTGCATGGCAAGGGCGGCAAGACGCGACAGTGTCCTCTCTGGCCAGAGACGGCTCGCATCCTCAAGGGGATGACCGCCGACCTCACCGCCGATGACGCGGTGTTCGTCAGCCGGCTTGGTACGGCATTCACCCGTTTCGGCGTTCATCGCCTCGTCGCGCGGTGTGCCGCCAGCGTTCCGACGCTGGCGGCTCGCAACGTGACCCCGCATGTCATTCGCCACACGACCGCATGTCATCTCGTTTTGGCGGGCGTCGACATCAACACCGTGCGAGCTTGGCTCGGCCACGTGTCGATCGCCACCACCAACATCTACGCTGAGATCGATCTCACGCTGAAGGCGAGCGCTGTTGCGCTGTGCGAGGTCAGCGGACCGTCGGCGGGTCGGATCTGGAAGCAGGACAAGGATCTCATGGCGTTCTTGAGGTCGTTGTGAAGCACGTTGTTCGGAACGGTTCGGGCTCTTCTGGCGATCAGCTCGTCCCGGCCGGTCGGCGGCGTGCGAAGCGGATGACGTCCTGCGGCATGAGTTGGCTTCGCAGCGCCGCCCGCAGCGCACCGAGGCCGAAGGCGCGGAGGTCATCGTTGAAGTCGCCCAACCGCGGGGACAGCACGAGCACCTGGACGCCTTCTGCTTCGGCGCGCGCACTCAGGGTCCTGAGCGCGACGCCGCCTGCGGCATCGGCGTCGTGGGCGACGTAGAGCCGACGCAGCGTCGCTGGGAGCAGCAGGGCGGCGAGGTGGTTGGCGGACAGCGCGGCGGCCATCGGCAAGGTTGGCAGGGCGTAGCGCAGGGACAGCATCGTCTCGATGCCTTCGCCGACGGCGAGGACGTCGCCGACCGCGCCGAAGCGTACGGCATGACCGAGGAGACCGCCCATGGCTCGTCGCGGCGTGTCGATCGGCGCCTTGCCGGAGCCGTCCGGCGCCAGCCAGGTGCGATGCACGCCGGTGGTGCGGCCCTTGAGATCGGTGACGATCGCGATCATCGCTGGCCAGATCTCGGTCGGTGAGTGGTCGTCTGGACGGTAGTAGCAGCATGGATGGAAGCGGAGCGCGCCCGCGTCGTGGACGGCCCTGATGCAGCGCCTGCGCAAATACGTCTCCACGGGCGTCCCGCTGATCGGCTGCGACATGGCGATCAGCCGACGCGCCGCTTCGGGCGATCCTGCGGGAACGTCAGCGTGAACGGGCGTCGTGATGGGCCGCGGGTCAGCCCGAGGCAGGCCGAGGAAGCGACGCGCCTCCTCGGTGGCATCCCGGAACTCGGCGAACCCGCAGCTCTCGCGGATGACGTCGAGCAGATCGCCATAGGTGGCTTCGGCGGCGTCGGTCCATCGACCAGCTGCGCCAGGTCCGGCATCTGGCCCGGTGAGCCGGACGAACATCGACCTCCCCGGCGTGTTGCGCACGTCGCCGACCATCCAGTAACGGCCTTGACGTCGCCCCCTCGAGAGGTAGTGGCGGCACACCGCCTCGGCGTCGCGGGCGAGCCGACGCGCCAGCTCGGAAGCATCGCGGGACATCACGCGATCCTCCCAGGCAGGCTGGGATTATGTTGCGGAGAAGCTGCCGATCCCCCGAAAAATACGGCCTGTTCGCCGGAGCGCAACATAACCCGCGCAGCAACATAATCAGTCTTATGTGCAACTCAACATAAGACTGACGCTGCGACCAGCGAGCATGGCGATCTCCTCGACATCATCGCACGCGCCGAGCGCCTTGAGAGCCTCCGAGACATCCTTGCAGAAGCTCGCCGCTTTCTGAGCTTGCCGCAAACAGATCCCGCAACGCGGCGGATCCCTGTGGCGACAGGCTCGTCAGATGCTGCCCGTCGTTTGTTTCACGCCGGCACTCCGATCGCCGGTACATTGGCTGAGCGCTACCTGGTCAGCCGCGGCATTTCGGATTTGGGTGCGCTTCCAGCTCTGTAAGCGTTCTGCCATGGCTGCCTTGCGCGGGGGCGGGTCCGGCATCGTATGAGCATGGTCTGGACGGTTGTTGTCGTCCTTAAGCCTATGCGCAAGGACGGCTATGGACACCCGGACGGAGATTATCAGCCAGGTTGAGCGCCGTCGTCGCTGGAGCGTCGAGGAGAAGGTGCGGCTTCTGGAGGCGACGATGCAGCCGGGCGCTTCTGTGGCGGCGGTTGCGGATCGGCATGGGGTGAGCCGGAGCCTGCTGTTTTACTGGCGCAAGCAGGCGAAGGCGGGGCTGATGCCGGGCGTGACGCCGCTGGCCTCGCTGGAGGCTCCGGTCTTCGCGCCTGTTGTCATCGCAGCCGAAGCGCAGCCGGGACAGAAGCCTTCACCAAAGCCCCCGCGCAAGATGGCTCCGCGTGCCGACTGCACGGTGGAGGTCAGCTTGAGCAACGGCCGGGTGCTGAAGGCGGATGAGGGTATCGCGCCTGAGCGGCTTTCGGCTCTTGTCGCAGCGCTCG
The DNA here is from genome assembly GCA_023910605.1 of Bosea sp. (in: a-proteobacteria). NCBI lineage: Bacteria > Pseudomonadati > Pseudomonadota > Alphaproteobacteria > Hyphomicrobiales > Alloboseaceae > Allobosea > Allobosea sp. The sequence goes on from JAAVVV010000001.1 coordinate 360,496, forward strand.
ACCGATGACGCCACAAACCCTGACCTCGCCTTTGGCGGGCGCGCGCATCTACATGGCGCTGGCACCTGTGGATATGAGGAAGGGCTTCGACGGGCTGTCGATGGTGGTGCAGGATCTTTTGAAGAAGGATCCGTTCCGCGGCCACCTGTTCATTTTCCGGGGCAAGCGCGCTGATCTGGTGAAGATTCTGATGTGGGACGGCACGGGGCTTTGCCTGTTCGCCAAGCGGCTGGAGCGTGGCCGCTTCGTCTGGGCAGTGACGCAGGATGGCGAGGTTGTACTGACGCCCGCACAGCTGTCGATGCTGCTCGAAGGCATCGACTGGCGCTCGCCGTTACGCACGGATCAGCCACGACGTGCGGGGTGAAGTGCTTCGCGCAAAAGGTCAAGATCGACATTGATTCAATAGCTTGACCCCATCTGCCCTGGTATCTTCACCTCATGATCGAAGCAGCGGGACAAGATAGTGACGAGGTGGCGCGGCTTCGCGCGCTCGTCGCTGCGCAGGCTGCAGCGCTGAAGACGGCGCAGGCCGAAGCTGCCGCCGCCAAGGCCGGTCTTCTTGTCAAGAGCCTGGAGATCGAGAAGCTCAAGATCCAGATCGCGCGGCTCAGGCGCATGCAATTTGGCCGCTCCTCGGAGAAGCTCTCCCATGAGATCGAGCAACTGGAACTGCGGCTCGAGGAACTGGAGATGGTCGAGGCGGCGAACAATGCAGCCATCGACGAGATAGCTCCTGCCGCTGATGCAGCAACAGCCAAGCCGAAGGCCACGCGCCGCCCTTTGCCTGAGCATCTGCCGCGCATCGAGATCGTACACACGCCTGCCATCGTGAACGACCCTGCCTGTGCTTGTCCATCCTGCGGAACGGCAGGCAAGTGGCGCAAGGTGGATGAGGATGTCCGTGAAGTCCTGGAGTATGTGCCGGGCCGCTTCGAGGTTATCCGCCATGTGCGTCCCGCCTTCTCGTGCCGCACCTGCGAGAGCATGGCGCAAGCTCCGATGCCGAGCATGCCGATCGAGCGCGGCATGGCCGGACCGGGCCTGATCGCCCAGGTTCTGGTTGGCAAATACTGTGATCATCTCCCGCTTTATCGCCAGGCAGAGATCTTTGCCCGCGAGGGCGTCGAGATCGAGCGCTCGGTGATGGCCGGCTGGGTTGCCAAGGCCGCAGAGCTTGTCGCGCCACTGGTCGAGGCGGTCGGTGCCCATGTGATGCGGGCTGAGCGGCTGCATGCCGACGACACGCCCGTGCCAGTGCTGGCGCCGGGCCTCGGGCGCACGAAGACAGGGCGGCTCTGGGTGTATCTGCGCGATGAGCGACCCCGTGGCGGTCAAGACCCGCCCGCCGCGCTGTATCGCTACACGCCCGACCGCAAGGGAGAGCGACCGCGCGAGCACCTCAAGGCCTTTGCAGGATTCCTGCAGGCGGATGCCTATGCCGGATTCAACGAACTCTATGCGACGAGTGCCACGCGTTCAGCCGCCGCAACCGAGGTTGCCTGCTGGGCGCACGTCAGGCGCAACTTCCACGACGTTCACGCCGGGACAGGCTCGCCCCTGGCACTGGAGGCGATGACCCGCATTGGCAAGCTGTTCGAGGTTGAGCGCCTCATTCACGGCCAGCAGCCCGAGGATCGGCGCAAGGCTCGTCAGGATCTGGCGCTGCCCGTCATGACCGAACTCGCCAGCTTCCTCGACCATTCCCTCGCCCAGATCTCCGGCAAGAGCGACCTGGCCAAGGCCATTCGCTATGCCCGATCGCGCTGGGCAGCACTCACCCGCTATCTCGACGACGGCACCCTCGATATCTCCAACAACGCCGCAGAACGCGCCATCAGGCCTCTCAAGCTCGGCGCCAAGAACTGGTTGTTCGCAGGGTCCGACGCAGGCGGCGAGCGCGCCGCCGCCATCTACACGCTCACCGAAACCGCAAAGCTCAACGGGCGAGACCCAGCGGGATATCTGCGAGCAGTCATCACCAGGATCGCCGATCACCCCATCAACAAAATCGCCGACCTGTTGCCGTGGAACCTTATGCCGTAGCCGTCAGAGGACGCTTACTTTGGGCCGTGTTTGTTTGCGTCTCACGCATTCACAACAACATGGCTTGCTGCTCACGAAACGGCTTTTCATGAAACGCAAACTGGCTTGATGTGATTTCGTGCAACTCAAAAAGCATCCTTGCCTTCTGCAATGTTCAACAGCTCGCTGAACGCGAAGATCGCAGGACGACGACCGCTGCCAGGGCGCAACTCACGCAACAAGCCGTTTTTGTGCACCTCACGCAGAATGCGTTGTGCAGTCGGTTTTGGAATGCCGCTGTTGCTAACAAAGTCCGTTGTCTTGAAGACAGGTCGACGAAACATCCAGTCCAGCGCTCGCATCGAATGTTGCGAACGTGTGATCTCCGCAATCCAGACTTTGCGCCCGTTATAAAGCGACAGAATTTTCTGGGCTTTGGTCTGGTTCTCTTCTGCCTGTGCAATCATCCCGCGCAGGAAGAACGCACACCATCCTGTCCAGTCACCATCGCGCGACACGGCCAGCAGATGGTCGTAATACTCGTCCCGGTGGCTTTCCAGATAAGCGCTCAGGTAGAAGTTTGGCCGCGCCAGCAGCTTGTGGCTGAACAGGAACAGCGGGATGATTAGCCTTCCCAGACGGCCATTGCCATCAAGGAACGGGTGTATCGCCTCGAATTCAGCATGGACGATGGCAAGCTGAACCAGCCGGTCTAGCGCATCGGAATGGATGTAGGTTTCCCAGTCATTCATCGCCTTTGGCAGCTGATCAGCCGATGTTGGCACAAACCGTGCGTTCTCAATCGTGCAGCCGATTGGTCCGATCCAGTTGGGAATCTTGCGATAGTCGCCCGGAGCCTTATTATGGCCGCGCACCCCTTGCATCAGGACAGCATGAACCTTCTTGATCAGCCTTTGCGAGAGTGGCAGCCCATCCAATAGGTGGATGGCCTCACGCAGCGCCTTCCGGTAATTCAGCACCTCGCGGATATCGGCTTTCTTGGGGGTGCTTTCGTCAAGGAGGTCACCCTCGGCTTCAAACTCCAGCACCTCGCCAAGAGTGGCCTGGGTGCCTTCGATCCGGCTGGAGAGCACGGCTTCCTGATCAGTCAGCGGCGACAGCAGCACATCCGGGTTAGGCACGCCTTGCAAGACGCCGTCATAACGAGCGATTGCTGCATTCGCAGGTCCGATCAAGGGCAACAAGCGTGGCCAATCAAGATCGACCGGAGGAAACTTGCCGAGATGATAGGGAACCGGGCTCATTCAGCAGCTTCCAGGAGTTGCTCGGCATCCGACAAATCGATCTCGCCTGAAATGACCTATCGACGCTGTTCAGATTTCCCGAGCCACTTCTATGGGAGAGCCGTGTTTCATGGAACAGACATGGCCTCGTTGCATGAGCGTCACCTAGCGGACTTAAGACGGGCTACGTAGAGAACTCCGACGCATGGCCACGATTTCGTTTTCCAGCATCACCAAGTCGTTCGGGGAGACCCGCGTTCTCAACAGCGTGAGTCTCGATGTCACGGATGGCGAGTTTCTGGCCTTGGTCGGCCCTTCCGGTTGCGGGAAAACAACGCTTTTGCGCATTCTGGCAGGGTTGGAAGGCCAGGACGACGGTGAGGTTCGCATCGGTGACCGCATCATTGATTACGAGCCACCGAAGGCGCGCGACATCGCCATGGTGTTCCAGTCCTACGCGCTCTACCCCTACATGAGCGTACGCCAGAACATCGGCCTGCCCCTGGAAATGCGCCGGCTAACGACCCTCCAGCGCCTGCCGCTGGCCGGTCGATTCATCGGCGATGCCGCTACGCGGCGCGCCAGCATCGAGGGGGACGTGGCCGCCGTGGCCCAATCGCTGCAGATTGGCCATCTCCTCGACCGCAAGCCGGGGCAACTCTCCGGCGGGCAGCGCCAGCGTGTGGCCCTGGCGCGGGCGATGGTGCGCAAGCCAGCCGCCTTCCTGATGGACGAGCCGTTGTCCAACCTTGACGCCAAGCTGCGTGTGCAGGCCCGCGCCGAAATCGCCGATTTGCACCGCCGCATCGGCGGCACGTTTGTCTATGTTACGCATGATCAGGTCGAGGCCATGACCATGGCCGACCGCGTCGCGGTGATGATGGGCGGCGACCTCCTTCAGGTCGCGTCGCCACAGGAGATTTATGCCAACCCTGCGGATGTGCGCGTGGCTGAGTTCATCGGCGCGCCAAAGATCAACATCCTGCCCGCATCGGTCGGCCAGCACGGCCGTGTCAGCGCACTGGGGCAGCTTTTGCCGCTCATTTGCAGCCTGCCGGAAGGATTGCCCGTCAGTATCGGCATACGGCCCGAACATCTCAAGATTGCAACCGAAAACGGCGTTCCGGCCATCGTCCGCCATCTAGAGCATCTGGGTGCGGACATCTTCGTTTACGCCGATGTCGAGAACCTCAAGGAACGTGTCGTCATGCGGTTGTCGCCAGAGCGTGATGTGCGCTTGCGGATTGGTGATCATTTCGGCCTCAATCACCTGACAGCGCGGACTTTCCTGTTCGGCGCTAACGGGCGGCGCGTGTCGACCAAGCCATCTGACGCGGCGGCGCTTCTGCAGATGGTGAGCTGACGATCATGTCGGCGAGCCTCGCAGTCGCAGATATCGCACCGCGGGCCGCCAGTACAGGCAAGCGCCGCCGCTCCCCAACCGAGCGGCTCGAGTTCATCGCAGGCTGGCTGCTCAGCACCGTTGCCACCATCATGATGTGGCTGCTCCTGATCGGCCCCTGCGTCGCTGTGCTGCTGATCTCCTTCACCGATTGGGAATTCGGCATGCCGAGGGTGGCATTCATCGGCATCGAAAACTACCAGAAGATGTTTGCTGACCGCGTGTTCTGGACCTCGTTCCGCAACACCGTGATCTATGTGGGCCTGCTTGTTCCCATCTCGGTCGCCCTTGGCCTTGGCATAGCCCTGCTGATCAACGCCGGGGCGCGGGGGCGCGGCTTTTATTCTGCCGTCTATTTCCTGCCCGTCACCGCCACCCTGCTGGCAACCGCACTCGCCTGGGAGTTCGCCTTCCACCCGACCGTGGGTTGGTTCAACCTCCTCTTGTCTGCTTTCGGTTTCCCGAAGCTGGACTGGATGAAGGATGGCAACGTCGCACTGTATTCGCTCATCATCATCGGCGTCTGGCAGGCCGCAGGCCTCAACATGATCCTGTATCTGGCAGGCCTGCGTGCCATCCAGCGTGATCTTTATGAGGCCGCCAGCATCGACGGTGTCGACAGCGCCTGGGAGCGCTTCCGGCGCGTGACCTGGCCGATGCTGGGCGCCGCCAATGTCTTTGTGGTGAGCATCACCACGATCCGCTCGTTCCAGGTCTTCGACACCGTGCAGGTGCTGACCGATGGCGGGCCGAACAAGGCGACCTCAGTGTTGGTCTACCTGATGTATCAGGAAGGCTTCCAGTTCCTGCGCTCGGGTTATGCGTCCGCCATCACGGTTGCCTTCCTCGTCTGCACGCTGGCGCTGACCTGGGCGCAGACGGCCGTGCTCGACAAGCGGGCGCACTACACATGAAACGTCTAACCCAGCCCAAAGCACTGGCCTTCGAAGTGCTGCGGCACATGCTGCTGCTGCTAGGCGCGGCCTTCATGCTGTTTCCATTTGTGGTCATGGTCTCGACCTCGCTAAAACCAGCAGGCGAAATCTTCTCGCCCGGTTTCTCGCTGCTGCCGCAGACGTGGGCCGCGGTTGAAAACTACACCACGGCCTTCACGCGCATCCCTCTAGGGCGCTTCATCCTGAACGGCGTGTTCGTCGGTGCGGCGATCTTCTTCTTTCAGGCGCTGATTGCCGTGCCTTGCGCTTATGCGCTGGCAAAGCTCAGGTTCCGCGGCCGCGAGACGATCTTCGTCTTCGTGTTGCTGGGCCTTCTGATCCCGCCGCAGGCGCCGGCCATCCCGCTCTACATCGCCATGTGGCAGCTCGGTCTCATCGATACTTACGCCGCGCTGATCATCCCCTCAAGCATCTCGGTGTTCGGCATCTTCCTGATGCGGCAGTTCTTCCGGCAGGTCCCGGATGATCTGATCCATGCGGCGCGGATCGACGGGCTGAACGAGTTTGCCATCGTCTGGCGCATCATGGTGCCCTCCGCCATGCCGGCGCTGATCGCCTTTGCGGTGCTGTCGCTGGTGTGGAACTGGAACGAGTATTTCTGGCCGCTGATCGCCATCCAGTCGACCCACCTGATGACCCCGCCGCTCGGGATCGCCTTTTTCGACAATGCGGAGGCCGGCACCAATTACGGCCCGCTGATGGCCGCGGCCGTCGCCGTCACGGCCCCGCTTGTCATCGCCTTTCTCGTCGCCCAGCGCCGCTTTCTCGAAGGCTTCGCTGTCACCGGCGTGAAGTAACCGGCCAGAACGCCGACAACCCCGGGAGCCCAGACATGACAACCACACGCCGTACGATCCTCAAGGGATCGGCCGCCTCGGCGGCTCTTCTCGCCGCGCCGCTGGTGGTGCGCGCACAGTCCGCCATCGAACTGACGGTCCAGTACCCTTCGGCCAACCTGTTCCAGAAAATGCACGAGGACATGAAGGTCCGTTTCGAGGCGAAGCACCCGAACGTCAAGCTGACCTTCCGCGCGCCTTACGAGAGCTACGAGGATGGCCTGCAGAAGTCCCTGCGCGACGCCATCACCCGCTCCTTGCCGGATGTGTCCTATCACGGCGTCAACCGCCAGCGGACGCTGCTGGAGCGCGACATCCCGGTTGATCTGGCCCCGTTCATCAAGGCGGATGCCGAGTGGGCTTCGCTTGGCTTCACCGACCAGATGCTCGATCTTGGCCGCATCGGCGGCAAGCAGACCGGCATTGGCACGGCGCTCTCGACGCCGATCCTTTATGTCAACGTCGACATGATGACCAAGGCTGGGCTGAAGACCGAAGACCTGAACTCCTGGGATGCGGTGATCAAGGCTGGCGCAGCGATGGACAAGCCAGCCGACAACATCCGCGGTATGTTCTTCGACTGGACCATCACCGGCAACTGGTCCTGGCAGGGGCTGGTCTTTAGCAATGGCGGGCGGATGCTGAGCGAGGATGAAGCCCGCGTCGCCTATGGCGATGCACCCGGCGAAGCCGCAATCCAGTTGCTGCGCCGCTTCGTTGATGATGCGAAAATGCCCGATCTCAAGCCCGAAACGGCTTTCTCCGACTTCTTCGCCGGGCGGCTTGGCATCCTGATGCAATCGACGGCACAACTGGCCCGCGTCACCCGCGAGATCGGCGGCCGCTTTCCGCTGAAAACCGTACGATATCCCATCATGACTGCCAACGGGCGCATCCCTGCGGGTGGCAAGGTCGCCATGATGTTCACCAAGGATGCCGCCAAACAGAAGGCGGCCTTCGACTACATCAAGTTCGTCACTGGCCCCGAAGGCGCGACGATCATGGTCAACAACACCGGCTATATGCCCTCGACTGCCCTGCCAGGCCAGCGCGAGGATATGCTTGCCAAGTTCTATCGTGAGAACCCGAACTGGAATACCACCCTGCAGCAGCTTCCGGTGATGACCGGCTGGTACGCCTTCCCTGGCCAGAACGCGCTGAAGATCACCGATGTGATCAACGACCACCTGCAGACGGTTGTAAACCGCACCAAGGAGGCACTGCCGACGCTGAAGCAGATGACCGCCGACGTGCAGGGGCTGCTGCCACGCCGCGCCGGCTGAACGCGCAAGCCGACAGGCCCTCGGCGTCAGACGCCGGGGGCCATTTCACGATCAAACGCCTCTATCCGCTTCTGGCGGCCGCTTTCGTCGGCAAGCTCGGCCAGCGGCGGCAGCGGCTTGTACCAGCGCCGGGCAAGCTGCTTCACGGGTAACTCCAGCGCCATTGTGTCTTCGCCATGGACGCGCCACGCGACATTCTCCGCGCCAAGCTCAAGCATTCCCCACGCACCAGCAGGAGCGCCATGCCCGCGATCAGGTGACATCGTGAAGCTCTCGGTGAGCGACTGCAGCGTCAGATGCGTGACGCCGTCCACGGTCGTCACCGTGTTCCAGTGAACATGCCCGGCCACGCACAACAGGGGCTGTCGGCAGCTGCGCAACACCTCGCGTAGCACACTGGTTTGCGGGTAACGCGAAAAACCAAGCGAATTCTGGAAGTAGTAATTCCCGTCCTGCCCGTGGCCAGATAGCGGCACATGGCTGGCTATCAGAAGCGGCCTGTCAGCATCGGCCACGACGCCGGCAAGCCAGTCAATGTCGCTATCGGGACAACGAAAGCCGTCGGGCCTGCGCATCCGCGTATCGGCACGAAACATGACGACGCGCCAGCCGCCAAGATCGATTGTCAAGTTGCCAAGCATCTGGCCGAAAATCTCCTCGTTGTCCTCGACAGACAGGAAATCACGGTCATGGTTGCCGCAAATGTGCAGGACAGGCGCAATTGCCTTGATCGGCGCCAACGCCTCCGCGACCTCGTGCTCAAGATCCAGATCGGTCTGGCGGTCGACATCCGAAATCCGGTCTCCAAGCTCAAGGATCAGATCGGGCTTGTGCACTTCGGCAAAGTCGGCGAAATCCGCCAGCAACCGCAAGGCATGGCTCCCCTTCTTGGCTTCGGCGTCCTTGCCGTGGTGGATATCGGTGATGATAGCAATGCGTGGCATGATGGAACCTCGAGTGGATGACTCATGCACAGAGTCGCCGACAGACATGACAGGCTGGTGACTGATCCCGGCCAAGGGTCTGGCTTTCATAGTGCGGCGTCACGACACGAAGTGGGATGATGTGTCTGGGATGCGAGAACGGACCACGAATCCAGGTTGGCTTGATGTCTGAAGCGGCGCCCGAACTCGCCGTTCTTTTCCGGCAGAACGCCACGGCCTGAACGCCACAAAATCTGCCCCAGTTACCAGGTGGTTCACTTCATCGATGCTTCGTGGACTGGCAATCAGGTGCGCAGCGGACGAGGTGGCATGTTGGTTGTAGTGCCGCCAAGGTCGGTCCAGCGCGAAGTGTCCTGCGCGATCATCAAACGTGGCTCGACAAGCTCGTGGCTGATCTTGCCGCCGTCAAGGGTCCAGACCAGATACCCTGGCCGCGACCAGCGCCGCCATTTGCGCCATTGCCGCTCGAAGTTGACCATCGCGGTCGGCGGCGCCCAGACGATGCCCATGCCTTGATAGCGCAGCTTGCGGTAGACATGCAGATGGCCGCAGGCGATCACCTTGACGCGCGCCTCTCGGCAGATATTGAAAAACTCGCGCCGGGCCGGATAGGGCACACATGATGTCGTGGGCCTGTCGTCTTTCGGGTCGGTTTCGAAAGGTGGCATGTGCATGAACACCATGGCCTGACGGTGACCGCGAGAGTCCAACTGCTCGCCGAGAAATGCGAGCTGGGCATCCTCATCGGCCAGTCCGGACGCCATCAGCGCTGTGTCCAGCCCTATCAGGCGCCAGCTGCCGATATCGTGGCTCCACCACATCGGCCCAACGGCGCCTGTCCACGCAATCATGCGCGCATCGTTGATCGGCTGATCGAGCCGCGAGAAGGGCGGCGCCTCGCCGATGTCATGATTGCCCGCGAGCGTCAGGACCGGTGCCGGCAGGCGGGCCAGTTGGGATTTCGCGAACGCGAGATCGTCTGGCCGCACCGGACCATTGAAGGACACATCACCGGTGTGGACGATGAGATCAGGCTTGAGCGCCTGCATCTCGTCAACGAAGACGTCATAGTTGTCGATGAAGTATGCATGCGTCTCGGACAAATGGGTGTCCGACACCTGTACAACGCGGATTGGGCGATCAACACCGTTGGCAGCGCTCATCTCAGGCAAAGCTCAGATTGTCGGCCCGCAGATCCATGAAAAAGAAGCTGTAGGGCGTCCATTTGACCTTTTTCTTCACGCCATAGGTTTCCAGCGGCTGATACAGGATCGTGCCTGGGCACGCATCTTCATAGGCATCCAGCATCTGGGCAAACAGGGCCTTGCGCTTGGCCGGATCGGTCTCGCCCAGCAGGGCGCGCCCAGCTGCGTTGAACGGCGCCGCATCGGCTTCGGCAAAGGCCTTGGTGGTCTGGAAGGCCGAGGCAGGTCCCCAGCTTGGCCAGATGGCGCCGAGCGGATCCGGGAAGCGGGTCGAGTTCGAGGTGTTGCCCACCTGCTGACCGGGACCCTGCATCTGGTTGAAGTTCTCGACAACCTGAAGGCGCGCGTCGATGCCGACAGCCTTCCACATCTCGACGATGATCTGCGCGGCATCAAGAGCGCCGGTGTAGTAGTTCGGCATGGTGCGGTAGGTGATCGGCTCGCCCTTGTAACCAGCCTCGCGCAGCAGCGCGCGTGCTCGTTCAGGATTGAAAGGCAGGCTGCGGCCTTCCAGGAACATCTGGCCATATTCCGGGTAGTTGTGCGATGGAGGGATCACTGCTTTGCCGAGCCACAGCGCATCGACCAGCTTCTGGCGGTCGATCGAGACGGCAAGGGCCTGCCGGATGCGCTTGTCCGAGGTCATCGGCCCGCGCGCATCGAAGGTCAGCAGGTGGCTGTTGGCCAGCACGACGGAGCGCGCCTCGACATCGCGGTAGCCCGAGATGACCTGAATCTGGTCCGGCGGCACATTGGTGATCAGATCAAATTCCCCCGAGACAAGACCTGCAATGCGGGTCGACAGTTCCGGCACCTCGCGGAAGGTGACACGCCGGGCCGACGGGCGGCCCATCCAGTAGCCATCGAAAGCCTCGAACTCCATGAATTCATTGGGTCGCATGCGCGTGAAGCGATAGGGGCCCGTACCGACCGGGTTCTTGCCAAAGCCATCAAGGCCGACCTGCTCGTAGTGCCGCTTGTTGATGATCCATGAACACCAAGAGGCTAGCCGCTGCGCCATCAGCACGTCAGGCGTGCGGGTCCTGAAACGGACTGTATGTTTGTCAATCGCCTCAACGGCTTCGAGCGTGCCGAAGAACGGACGGCCGCCCGGAATATCGGCCTTCTCACCCCAAAGCCGGCCTTCGCGGAACGTGTAGGCGACATCATCGGAGGTCATCTCGTCGCCATTGTGAAACTTCACATCGGAGCGGAACTTCACCACGAGCGAGCGGGGATTCTCGTGTTCCCATGACAGCGCCAGGTGGGGTAGCAGCTTTGAGCCACCGCCATCTGGCTGGCTCTTGAAATCGCGCCGGATCACCGTGTCGAACACCGAATAGGTGACGCGCGTGCCGACATTGTTCAGTTCCATGGCTGGCTCGAGCACCTTCGGCAGTTCTGCGACAGCTACCGTCAGCGTCGGGCGCCGGTCCGTCTGGGCGAAGGCATGTGGCGTGGTGATAGCGAAAGGCGCGGCAACCGCGCCTCCCATGAAACGACGGCGATTGAGCGACATGGAAACCCCCTTGGACACGTCCTTGTGGCTACCGTGCCTGTGCGACATGGCCATGACGTCCTGAGCAAAGCTCAAGCGCAGCTCATGAGGCGCTGTCGAGCGTGGGGTCGAGTCGGTCGCGCAGCCAATCGCCGAACAGGCTGACAGACAGCGTTGTCAGGAAAATCACCATGCCGGGACAGACCGCGATCCACCACGCTTGCAGCAGATAGTTGCGGCCCGCGCCCAGCATCTGGCCGAGCGATGTGCCTGGAGGCTGCACGCCGAGCCCAAGGAAAGAAAGCGTGGTTTCAAGCAGTATGACCCAGGGAAATGTGATGGTCATCTGCACCACCAGTGATGCGGCGATGTTGGGCAACACATGCCTGATGTTGACACGGTTGATGTCTGCTCCCAGCGACTGGACCGCGCGGATATAGAGCGCAGCCTGTTCCGACATCACCAGCCCGCGCACGAGGCGCGTATAGCGCTCCCAGCCCTCAAGGCTGACCAGCACGATGAAGATCATGAGGTTTGAACCAAGCAGCGCAATGAATGCGATGGCAATGAAAAAAGCCGGCAGTGCTGCCTGCACATCAACCATCATCATGATGATATCATCCAGCCAGCCGCGCTTGCGTGCGGCAACGTATCCAAGGACCGTGCCGATCACTGCACCGATCAGCGTTCCGGCCAGCGCAATCGCAATCGATGTGCGGATGCCGTAGATCAGGCGGCTCAGGATATCGCGTCCCAGATGATCAGTCCCAAGCGCATAGGCCCATTCTCCACCCCAGAAAACTGGCGGGCGCAGACGGCGGGCCAGATTCTGGGTGGCGAAATCGTAAGGTGTGATGAAAGGTGCAAGGATGGCGACTGCGACCATCAACGCCAGAAAACCGACTGCCAGCCTGATGCTGAGCGGCATGCCAATGGTGCGGGCAGCAGGCGGCTTAGCAGATATCACCGCCATGTTGACCGGTTCGGCAGAACGCATCAGGCGACGCCTCTCGTACCAAGCGCGTCGAGGCGCGGATCAATCAGCGCGTGGATGATGTCGACGGCAAGATTTGACACGATTATGACGAAAGCCACAAACAGGATGGCGGTCTGGATGACCGGCAGATCGCGCGACCCCGCAGACGATACCAGCAGCCGGCCCACTCCCGGCCAGGCGAAGATCGTCTCCGTGACCGCAGCGCCCGCGAACAGCAGCCCGGCTTCGATGCCGAGAAACATCAGCAGCGGTACGGCGGCGTTCGGAAAGACATGGCGCAGCAGCACGGGCAGGCGCGGCACACCCTTGGCGCGTGCCGTGCGCACAAAGCTCTGGCCCAAAACCTCCAGCATGGCGGTGCGTGTAAAGCGGGCAATCTTGCCAAGCAGGCCGGCCGCCAATGTGAGCGTTGGCATGATCAGGTGCCACCAGGTTTCAGTGCCCGAGGATGGCAGCCATCGCAGCGTCAACGCGAATAGCAAGATCAGCAGAATGCCCAGAAAGAAAGTCGGGATCGACAAGCCCAGCACGGCCATCGACATGACAATGCGGTCCAGCGCCGAATTGTGCTTCAGCGCCGCGAAAACCCCGAGCGGAATACCGATCATGAGCGCAAGACCCAGTGCCGCCGCGGCCAGCAAAAGGGTGTTCGGAATGGCCTCAGCCACAACAATGGCGGCCGCGCGTCCGTCGGCGAAAGAGACGCCAAGATCGCCGCGTGTGACCGCAACCAGAAAGCGGACATATTGCTCAGGAATAGGCCGGTCTATGCCCCAGCGCTCGCGATACTCGGTTTTCACCTCAGGCGGCATGTCGTCCGGCAGGAGGATATCGGTCGGATCGCCGGCCAGACGCAGCACCACGAACACGGCGGTGACACAGATGGAGAGCGTGAGCACCGCACGCAGCATGCGACGGGCAATGAAGGTCAGCATGTCCGCCCCGCGCGGCTTTTGCGCGATGTGCCTCGACAGTTGCTGATCAAATGGCCAAGTCTGTATTGCATCGTCCTCAATCGCCTAATGGTGCGAGATGTCAGCGGCGTGACAGAAGCCGGTTGGCCAGCGGCCCACGCGGCTGCCTTTGGTCGAGTTCAAAGCCGGGCATTTCGTCCGGGCGGACGCCGCGTGAGACGCGATGATCGGATCTCAGCCGATCCGGCTGCCATGGACCGGAAACATGTGATTGCCGCGTCGTCTGACACTCAGTCGTTGGCGAAACGATCCAATCCCAGCCTCGAAGCTTGTGATCGTGGGAGCATGGTTGCGCGTAGCAGCGGCCGTCAGACTGGCGCCGCGCATGCTGGCCGGGGCGTCGAGCCCAAGCAGGTCAAGCACTGTCGGCGCGATGTCGATGATCCCGGACGGCGCCTCACTCAAGCCGGGCAGTCCGCCACGCGCGGCGCCACCCAGAATGAGCACGGTGTTGATTTCATGCCGGTTGAGCCCGCCATGCATGCCGCCGCCGACGGGAACGCCTCCGGTGATCAGTCCAAGGCCCGGTAATCCGTGCGCATCTGCCTCGGTCCCCGATCGGAGCACATAAACCAGTTCTGGCTGCCTTGCGTGGTCGAGCCCAACCAGACTTGTGGAGAATGTCCCTTCGACAGCACCTTGGACGGGATCATCGGAGGGCGTGAACACCATCCCGATTTCGTCGCGCTGCATCAGCCAGCGGGCAATCGCATCGCGGCGCTCCATGTCGCCATCGACCATGCGGATCTCGCCCATATTGCCGCCGGTGACCGTGATATCTGCACCATTGATTGCCCGTGACGAGGCACGCGCCGCCCTGTGCCCGGCCTCAGTGAGCCGTGCAGCGATATCGGCAACGCCGGAGCTTGAAATCTGACCGTGATCCGAGGCGACGATGAGCGCGATCTCGTCCGCGTCAGGCCGCGCCTTGATCACGGCAAGAATGCGACCGAATGCAGCATCAACCGCTTTCATGATGGCATTGGTTTCGTCAGAGGCCAGGAATTTGTAGTGAAACGAGGTATCGGGCTCATTGAACCAGATCAGCGCGACGTCCGGGTCCATTTCGCCAAGTACATGCTCTGTGAAAACGCGCATCACATAGTCGGTCTCCTCAAAGCGAGGCAAAGTGCGGGGTGGGAGCGGCCCGAAACGTTCAACCACCTCATCGACCGCGTGAAGCGTCCGTGTCGCATCGCGCCCCATCACCGAGAACGTCCAATGGCCATTGACGGCGGCGCGCGGGTTGATCGCATAGGTCGAACCTGCGGAGCCCGAGTGGACCACGGCGAAACTCTTGCCGTGGGTAGCCAGTCTGTCGCCAAGGGTTTCTGGCGCAATCAGTGGGCCGGCGAGGCGACTCTCGGCCAGAGCGAGATCGTCAGCCAGAGACGTGTCGAGCACGAAGTCGCGCGTCACCTCGGGGCAGTAGAAACTGTTGCCGACAATCCCATGAAGGGCTGGTGGCGCACCGGTCGATATCGACGACGTCGCCACCCGTGTCATCGACGGAAACACCGAACGCGCCTCGCGAAACCACAGGCTATCAGCCGCAAATCCAGCCAGATTCGGCATCCGGGCCGATGTCACCATGTCGGGCCTGAGCCCATCGAACACCACTACAACAACACGTGAAGCTGTCTGCATCATCTCATCTCAACGTTGGATCAAGCTTGTCGCGCAGCCAGTCGCCAAGGACGGAAACGGCCAGCGTCGTGAACACGATGGTCAGGGCCGGGCTGAGCATGATCCAAGGCGCGCGAGTGATGTATTCGCGGCCATAGCCGACCATGTTGCCGAGACTGGTCATCGGCGGCTGCACGCCGAGCCCGAGGAAGGACAGCCCGCTTTCAAGCAGGATCACCTCTGGAAAGACAAGCGTCATCGAGACGATCAGCGTGGAGGCGATGTTGGGCAGGATGTGGCGCAGATAAACCCGCATGGGCGAGGCGCCGAGCTGGCGGCAGGCGGAGGCATAGCCCTGCGCGCTTGCCGAGATCGCCAACCCGCGTGAGATGCGGGCATAACGCTCCCAGCCAAACAGGCCCATCAGGCCAATGAGCAGCGCCAGCGAATTGCCGAAGAAGGCAAGCACCGAAAGCGCCAGGATCAGGAACGGCATGGAGGCCTGAAAATCAGCCAGCATCAGCACGATCTGCTCGACGAAGCCACGAAAGTAAGCGGCGAGGAAGCCGAGCGTGGTGCCGAGCACCGCCGAAATGATCGACGCACCAAAGGCAATGAGAAGCGAGATGCGGATCGACATCAGCAGGCGCGAAAGCACATCGCGGCCAAGCTCGTCTGTGCCCAGGATATGCGGGAATGCGCCCGGCGGCGCCAGCCGGTTGCGCAGGTTTGGCGAAGTGTAGACAAACGGGCTGATCAGGGGCGCGAAGATTGCGACCAGGATCATGCCGATCAGCCAGAGCAGCGCGATCTTGACCAGAAGCGGCATGTCATGGCCCCGCCTTTTTCGGCTGACCACCGGATGCCCTGAAGTGGTTCCGGGCAGTGCGTGATCGCTCATGACGCCTTCCCCGCGTTCTGGCGCAGGCGCGGATCAAGGAAGCCGTACAGGAAATCGACGATCAGGTTTGAGGTG
The DNA here is from genome assembly GCA_023910605.1 of Bosea sp. (in: a-proteobacteria). Classification (NCBI taxonomy): domain Bacteria; kingdom Pseudomonadati; phylum Pseudomonadota; class Alphaproteobacteria; order Hyphomicrobiales; family Alloboseaceae; genus Allobosea; species Allobosea sp. The sequence continues at coordinate 376,462 of JAAVVV010000001.1, forward strand.
ACCATCGTGGCTGCGACCAGCAGGAGAATGCACTGCACCACCGCCAGATCACGGTTTGCGACTGCGACAACCAGAAGCCGCCCAACGCCCGGCCATGAGAAAACACTCTCCACAACGACCGCCCCGGCGATCAGCGTGCCGATCATGAAACCGACAATGGTGACAGTCGGGATGGCGGCATTGGGCAAGGCATGGCCGACGATGACATCGCGCCATGGCACGCCCTTGGCGCTAGCCGTACGGATGAACGGCTGACCCAGAACCTCCAGCATGGCACTGCGGGTGAAGCGCGCCAGCACCGCCGCGCCGCCAATGCCGAGCGTGATGACTGGCAAGATGGCATGCCGCCAGCTATCCTGCCCGCCCGATGGCAGCCAGCCGAGCTTGACCGCGAAGATCAGCACCAGCGTCAGGCCAAGCACGAAACTGGGGATGGTGAAACCAGCGACCGACAGCGTCATCACGATGCGGTCGGCGAGGCTGCCGCGATGCAGGGCCGCATAGATGCCAGCGGGAATGCCAAGCCCGATCTTGATCGCCAGCGCAGGCAACGTCAGCGCCAGCGTCACCGGAATGCGCTCGGTCACCAGTGCGATAGCGGAGCGCCCATCGCGCATGGAACGACCAAGCTCGCCTTGCAGGATCGCGCCGAAATAATGAAAATACTGCAGCCAGATCGGATCATCCAGACCCCAGGCCTTGCGGAAGGCGGCGATCACCTCCGGTGGCGCTTCCGGCCCCATGATGATCTGCGCCGGATCGCCCGACATGCGCAGCACGATGAAGGCGAAGGTGACGACCAGCGCAATGGTGATCATGGCGCGCCCGAGCCTGATGGCGAAATAGCGCAGCATCAGGCGGCCTTTTCGATTGCGGCGCTGGAAGGCTCAATCAGATGGCAGGCAACACGGCGCCCCAGGCCCTGATCGACCGGCAACAGCGCAGGTTTTTCAACCTTGCATCGCTCCGTGGCGAACGGGCAACGTGGATGGAAGCTGCAGCCGCCCGGCCGATTGGCTGGGTTTGGCGGCTCGCCCTTCAGCACGATGCGCTGTTGGTCGGGCATGCGCAGCGTCACCGGAGCCGCGGAGACAAGCGCGCGGGTGTAGGGATGCAGCGGCTCGGCGAACAAATCATCCGCATCGCCCACCTCGACAAAATCACCGAGATACATGACCGCTACGCGTCTGGAGACCTGCCGCACCACCCGCAGGTCATGGCTGATGAACAGCATGGCAATGCCGAACTCTGCCTGCAGATCGACCAGAAGGTTCACGACCTGTGCCTGGATCGAGACGTCCAGCGCCGAAACCGGCTCGTCGCACACCAGAAAATCAGGTCTTGTCATGAGCGCGCGCGCAAGCACCACGCGCTGACGCTGCCCGCCCGAGAGTTCGTGAGGATAACGGCCCATCTGTTCAACTGAAAGCCCGACGCGGGCCAGCATCTCCTGCGCACGCAGCAGACGTTGCGCAGGATCGCCCAACCGGTGGATATCCAGCGGCTCCTGAACCTGGGCGATTACCGGCAGGCGGCGATCAAGCGCGCCGAGCGGGTCCTGATAGATCATTTGCATGCGCGCGCGCTGAGCCCGCCACGCCAGACTGCCGGAGGCGGGAATTGGCTGGCCGATGAACCGCACTTGCCCCTCATCGGGAGGCTCCAGGCCGAGGGCCATGCGCCCCATGGTTGACTTGCCTGAGCCGGACTCGCCAACGATGCCCAATGTCTCGCCAGCGGCAATGCTGAAACTGACGCGGTTGACCGCGCGCACTTTCGTGATGGCACCGAACAGCCCACGCCGCGAGCCATAGGTGCGCGAAAGGTCCGTGGCAGTGAGCAAGGCGGCGCTCATGCGGCCTCGAATTGGCGCTGGTCTTTTCGCGCTGGCTCATGGGGATCAAGCACGCAGGCGAGCCGACGCCCTGTCTCGGCGCTGCGAAGCGTTAGCGGGGAAATGAGACAGGCATCCGTCACCTCGCTGCAGCGCGGCGCAAAGGCGCAGCCCTTCGGCAGCGCGCGCGGGTCAGGCACAACACCGGGGATCGAGACCAGCTTGCGGCGTGCCCCTCCGAGAGGCGGTAGCGAGTGCAGAAGTCCGCGTGCATAGGGGTGTCGGGGGGCTGCGAACAGATCGGCCGCCGGCGCTTCCTCGACGATGCGCCCGGCATACATCACCGCGACGCGGTCGCAGGTTTCCGCAATGACACCGAGATCATGGCTGATCAGCACCAGTGCCATGCCCATCTCGCGGCGGACAGTGTTGATCAAATCGAGGATTTGTGCCTGAATGGTGACATCCAATGCCGTTGTGGGCTCGTCGGCCACCAGAATGTCTGGCTCCCCGGCCAGCGCCATGGCAATCATCACGCGCTGGTTCTGGCCGCCTGAAAACTCATGCGGATAGGACGACAGGCGGCGTTCCGCATCGGGAATGCCGACCAGATCAAACAGCCTTTTCGCCTCCGCCTTGATTGCAGCACCCGAAAGCCCGCGATGCAGCGCCAAGGCCTCGCCGATCTGTGTGCCGACCTTCAGCACAGGGTTTAGTGCGCTGGTCGGGTCCTGAAAGATCATCGCGACGCGACCACCACGGACCTTATCCAGTGTTTCAGGCATTGCACCGATCAGTTCGAGGCCGTCAAGCCTTGCACTTCCGGAAACGCGCGCCTTGCCCGGCAGGAGGCCAAGCGCCGCAAGCCAGGTGACCGACTTGCCGGACCCTGACTCGCCGACGAGACCGAGAGCCTCGCCCTTGCCAATCGAAAGGTCGATGCCATGCAAAACCGTGATCCCGTCGAAGCTGACAGTCAGCCCCGACAGGGTAAATTGTGTGGAAGGTATCATGATCCGGCTGGCCTCAGACATAGTTGCCGGGCCGGAAGTCCATGGCGAAGGCTGGCGAAGCTTTCCAGCGCAGTGCTTTCGGCTTTGCCGTGAAGGTCGCGTTCTGGTGCAGCACCGTGTAGGCGGGGTCCTCGCGCTCACAGATTTCTAGCATCCGCCGGAACGCGGTTTTCCGCTTTGCACGATCGGTCGAGGTTTCGAGTACCTCCGAGAGTTGGTTCATCTCGGCATTTGTCCATTCGCCGGCCTGCTGCTGCGAGCCGTTGGGACCGTGCTGGTTGACGATTGACGAAACAGGATCGCTGAACGGGGCGGAGTTGGACCAATCGCGAATGGCTCTGGCCTCGCCACGTGCCATGATCTGCGACCAGTTCTCGACTGTATTGATCTGGACGTTCAGCCCAACCGACCGCCACATCTCGACCAGCACCTGCGCTGTGGAGTTCTGGTTGGTGTAATAGTTGTTCAGCATGCGGTATGGGATCGGGTCGCCCTTGTATCCGGACTGCCGCAAGAGATCGCGGGCCAGCGTCGGGTTGAATTCCGGCACCGTCCAATCGGCATGGAACATATCTCCGTAATACTCCCACTGCAGTCCGGCGGGAACCTTGGTGCGGCCAGCCCAGAGCGAGTCGACGATGGCCTGGCGGTCGATGGAGTGGGTCAGCGCGCGGCGGACCAGCGGGTTCTGAAGCTGGGCATGGTTCTTGTCGAACACCGTCAGGCGGTGGTTGAGGATCGTGCCGCCCTGCACCTCGAAAGCGGCGTTCTTCTCGATGTCCGAGATCTGGTCCGGCGGAATGTCGCAGGCGAACTGATACTGGCCTGACAAGAGCCCGGCGATGCGGCTCGGCACTTCGGGCACCTCGACGAAACGGATGCGGCGCAGCGGTGGACGCCCGCCCCAATACTCGTCATGGGCTTCGAGCGTCAGCGAGTTGTCGGGCCGGAATTCGACGACCTTGTAAGGACCGGTGGTGATCGGCTTGCGGGCCCAGTCGAGATAGCTTGCGGCATCTTCCCAGCCCTTGCGGCTCATGATGTCGGAACCGTAGCGGGCAAGACGGCCCTCGAGGGTTACGTCAGGAGTCGCGTTATAAAAACGAACCGTATACTTATCGATGGCTTCTACCCGGGCCAGATCTGGCCAGGCGCGACGTGCAATAGCTGTGACTTCAGGCGGTAGCTCCTTGCCGGGGCGCGGCGCAGGAATGCGACCCTCAACACGGATGACCGTCCGGTTCTTAGGTTCGGTATTCCCGAACATGCGCTCACGCGAGAACGTAAAAACGACGTCCTCGGCTGTCATTTCCTCGCCGTTATGGAACTTGACGCCCTGACGCAACTTGAGTTCGACGGTCTGGTCGTCGATGCGCCTCCATTCCGTGGCGAGCCCCGGACGCGGAGACAGGTTGCCTAGCCAGTCGCGGCTGATCAGCCCTTCCCAGATCGAGGTAAAAAATACACGCTCGCCAACATTGGATTGCTCGCGCAGCACGTCGAGCACATTGGAGTTGGTAATTTTCTGCACTGCGATGGTGATCGAGGCGCGGGTGTCGGATTGGCCGATGGCGAAGTTCGGCAAGGCCGATGCGCCAAGCGCGCTTACGCCAAGCTGAAGCGCCCTACGTCGTGTGAAAGCCGTCATGATCGTCTCTCGGTTTGTTCAAAAAATTGGTATTTTCGATGACATGACGTAGATGTCAGGACACTGCACCGACGATCTGACTTGTCAGTTCTACAATCCTCCGTTTGCGCGACAGGGTGATGACAGCAGCTTCACGAAGTGAGGATTTATTGGGGTCGTTTGCGGTGGGGTGTAGAATCCTACGCTAAGGGTTTGGCCATGGCGTTGATGATATAGACGCCCGCGACGATCCCAATGTGTGGCAAAGAAGGATGGTTGGCATCACCATTGGAGAGAGGCATGACAAGCGAGGTTTGCACGATCGGTTTGGATTTGGCCAAGAATGCATTTCAGGTGCATGGCGCGGATGCGGCGGGAGCTGTTGTGCTCCGCAAGCAGTTGCGGCGCGGGCAAGTTCTGAAGTTTTTCGCTGATCAGCCGCGATGCCTGGTGGCGATGGAAGCCTGCGGAAGTTCCCACTTCTGGGCGCGGGAGATCGGTCGGCTGGGACATGAGGTGCGGATGATCCCACCTGCTTATGTCAAACCCTTCGTGAAGCGGCAGAAGAACGATGCGGCAGACGCCGAGGCGATCTGCGAGGCGGCTCAGCGGCCGACGATGCGCTTTGTTGGGGTGAAGAGCGAAGCGACACAAGGGGCAGCCGTCATGTTGCGCACCCGTGATTTGCTGCTCCGCCAACGCACGCAGACCATCAATGCCTTGCGAGGCCATCTGGCCGAGTTCGGTCATGTCGCGCCGCAAGGTCTGGGCCACGCCTCGAAGCTGACGGCGATGATTGATGATCCAGAGACCGTGCTGCCGGAACCGGCGCGGGCGGCTTTGCGGTTTCTGACGGCGACCCTGTCGCAGTTGAATGATCAGATCGGCGTCCTGGATGCCGAGATCGTCAGGCGCACACGCGAAGACGAGAAGGCGCGCCGGCTGATGACGATCCCTGGGGTTGGGCCGCTGGTCGCCTCGGCTCTGGTGGCTCTTGCGCCATCGCCGGAGACGTTCAAACGCGGACGTGACTTCGCCGCATGGCTTGGGCTTGTGCCCCGGCAACATTCGACCGGCGGCAAGCAACGCCTTGGCTCCACGACGAAGATGGGTGAACGATCCCTGCGGCGGCTCCTGATCATGGGCGCACACAGCGAACTGATCTGGCGCAAACGCAAAGGTGCCACGCCGGGGTCATGGCTGGCCAACATGCTGGCGAGTAAACCACCGATGCTGGTGCGCGTGGCGCTCGCCAACAAGATGGCGAGCATCGTTTGGGCGATCATGGCGCGGGGAGAGACATACAGGGCTTCGGTCGCGGCGGCATAAAGCCGAGGCGATCGAGGGGGACGTCGCAGCAGGAGAGGTCAGAAGGAGGGTATGGAGCAACGGTCGTGAGACGGGATTAGGAAAACCAGTGTGCACCAAAGTGCTTCATCAGCACGCGGCGTTGATTTGGACCTGATCCGCTAACACCATACGGGCCCGCGGCGCATGAGAAAGCCGCATCAGAGGCCGGACACATGTCAGCACCCGACAACGCGCACGTACTGACCAAAGATTCCTCTTGCCAAACGGGCGTCTACACATGGTGCATGGATGGAGGCACCCGGCATCTCGGCTTTGCAGCCTGGTCAGCGAATGCGCTGTGACTGCGGTCTCGCGAGCAGCATGTTGCGGTTGGCGATCTTGATGTGAATGGCGACTTCATTCTGCTGGGCTCCAAAGGTTCGTGAGGTGAGGCGTCCGCCGTTGATCCTCTTCACCCGGGAAATCGCTGTTTCGACCAACGAGCGTCGGCCGTATCGGTGCTGCCGCATCATCGCGCTCGAAGAGCCGATGTTCGCCGACACGTCGTCAACATGACAGTACCCTGTCAGGTTGATCATCTCACAGCGTTGATATATAATCCGATCGATCGGATGATTTTATGCGTTAGGAGCACGGTCATGCTCATTACAGCCACCGAACTTCTGAAGCCACCCGAAGCGGCCGCGGTTGCGGGAGTCTCGCTGCGCGACGTCAACCGGGTCGTGGACGAGAGGCTCCTGCCGGCTGACCTGCTCGCGGCCGAGGACGGCCGCCGTCTGCGGGCCGCCACCTGCCCGATGATCGCCTTCTATTTCGCCAGCGCCCGGCGCCTGGCGGCCGAGGAGCGGCTGGCCGTGCTGAACGCCATGGCTCCACGGCTGGGCAGTTTGGGATCCAGGACGCTGAGCGAGGCCGCTGACGAGGACTGGACTTGGCGCGAGGCCTATCTTGCGGTTGACCTCGGGCCGTTCGTCCGAGCGGCTGGACAAGCTGGCCGAGGCTCGCGCCCTCGTCGAAAACAATCACGACATCTTGGGCGGTGCGCCAGTCGTCCGCGGCACCCGTGTGCCGGTCCATGACGTAGCGGCCTTGGTGGCGGCGGGTCTTCCGATGGAGCGCATCCTTTCGGCCTATCCGAGCCTCGACGGGCGCCAAGTCGACCTCGCCGCCTTTTACGCCGCCGCTAACCCGCCGCGCGGGCGGCCTCGGTCGGTCGAGTTGCCTGCCGGCGCTCGGATCGTTACGGATCGCCGCGTGGTGCGCCGCAGGGCGGCGGCGTGAAGCTCCTCATCGACGAGTGCCTCAGCCCGGACCTCACCAAGCTGGCGCAGCGGCGCGGCCACGGCGAATCCTCGCATGTGGTCTGGCTGGGTCTTGCCGGCCGCAAGGACTGGGAGCTGAAGCCGATTATCCTCGCCGGCGACTGGACCTTCGTCACCAAGAACGCGGTCGATTTCCGCGGGCCGGCAGATCGGCCGGGCGCGAAGGGGCAATACGCCGGCGTCGCACTGCATGCCGGGCTGATCTGCCTTGGCGCCGCGGACGCCATGGACCTCGATCTGCAGCTTGGGCTGTTCGAGGTCGCGCTTGACGAGCTGGCAGGCGATCCCGACCTCGTCAATCAGGTGCTCGAGGTCACAGCCGACGCTGCCGATGAGATCCACATCCTGCGCTACGCCCTACCTCCGGACTGAAGGCGATCACACTTCGGGCAGCACTTCACAGTCAGCCTTGCGCGCCTCACACGATCCCCCACGCCCGATACCGCTTCCGCCCTGTGAGCTCGCGCGGCAGGCTGGGCCCGAGTTCCTTCAGCATCACCTCGACAGCTTGTTGCGTGACCTTGAGCTTCTCGGTCGCCATCTGCACGGTGACCAGCGGCGAGGCCATGAACAGGTCGACCAGTTGCGGCAACTTCGAATTCCCCCGTCGTCCCTCGCAGCGCCGCCCCATCACCTCGCGCGCCAGGTTGAGCCGCTTGAGGTCGCTGTCGGCCAGCCTTGCACTACCCTGCATGGCTTCGATCAAGCCGGCAAGGCGGACCTCCTGTCCCTGGTGCGGGCTCCAGCGGAAGCGACCCTTGCGGTAGCCGAGCCCCAGCGCCGGCAGGTGGTGCGCAGCGATGTCGCGTTGGCGCAGGATGGTGGCCGCCAATGCGAAGCCCACCTCCCCTCCCCGCTCGGCCGGCTCGAGCGCAAGCCAGGCATCGAGCGCAAGGGCTGTGGCGAGAACAGCGGGCGCATCCTCCGCTGCCTTCAGCGCCTCCAGCCAGGCCATGAGACGGGTTGATGCGCCATAGTCCGGGTCGCGCAACCTGAGGGGAACCGCTTCTGGCTGCGGCACCGTGTAGACGTCGAGCAGGCGACCTGTGCGCGCCAGCAGCGCATCGATGGTGGCGAGGTCGCCGGCCGCGGCGCACGAACTGTTGCTTGCAATCGCCTCGCCCTCATCGTCGGACAGCTCCAGCCCGTCGCCATCGTCGCTCTCGTCCGGATCCGGCCAGAGCCCGTCTTCGGCGAACGGCTTGGGCATATCCCAGGGGCCGGACACTGCAGGACGCGCGGCAGCGCTGACGGCTGCTGCAGCCTGACCCATCTCCGCGTCCCTGGCTTTCACCTGCCCGCTTTCTGCCGCCACGCCGATCAGCCGGCTGAGCGCCTCCGGCGCCAGAACGGCCTCTGGCGTACGCCGCGCCAGGCTGCGGCGCTCATCAAGGATCCGCTGCGCCCGCACCACGCCGGTCGAGGGCACGCGGACATCCATGCCGGCATCGTGCAGCACAAGATCCTCGAGCGAGGCCAGTTCCCCCGACAGATGCGCCAGTGCCTGCGCTTCGAACAGATGGCCACGGGCGCGCACGCCGTCGGCCAGCACGGGCTCAGCTCGCGCCAGCCGCTCATCGAGCCGCACCAGCGCCAGCGTCGCAGCCTCGATCGGGCGGGCGAGATCGGAAAGCAGCGCGCGCAGGGTTATTGTAGAGAGTGCGTAAGAATCTGTTATCACGACAGGCAGAGTATCACAAACAATCCAAAAGGCTATTGGATTGTCTCACATATGCATGTCTGAAAGGCGATCCATCACTCACGATAATGCCCCCTTATCGTTAGTCATGGGCAGCCAAACCAGAATCGTGGATTCTGGCCCTGATGACCGCCAAATCTGCCTCCCGCCGCAGCCGACTGCATGCTCTCCGGCTTGTGCGCTCAGTCAAGCCGCAGCCGGGCCCGCACACGGCCGGCCCTGAGCAGGCCGAGGAGCTGCTGGCGCAGTCGCACGAAGAGCGCCGGCGGCAACGGACCGTAGTAGATCGTCGCCGGCAATGCGCCGGGCACCGGACGCACATCAGGACCCGGCCACTGGAACTCGTTGGCATGGTCGAGGATGACCCACGAGCGGTCGTCGTCGAGGCCGAGGCGCTGTTTCGTCGCCCGGGGCAGCTCCAGCGCCCGCGCTGGGTCGTCCGGTGCACGGTGCGTGACCGGTGCCACACGCACCAGCGTCTTGCCGTCTGCCCGCCTGACGGTCAGCACAATGACGGCTGGCCGCTCCTTGTCGCTGCCGGTCCTGGCCTCAGGGCCCCAATCGTAGACATAGCGCAGGACGTATCCGACCTTTGGCTCGCCCCCGATCACGCCTCAAGCTCGGCGTCGAGATGCGCGAGCCCAGGCTCCATCTCCATGCTTTCGAGCGCCTGGATCTCGCTCTCAGTCCAGTCCGAGAGCGTGACGATGCGCCGGTCGCGTGCCGCCAGCCGCTCGTATTCGTCGTATGACAGCACAACGTTCTTCGGCTTGCCGTGCTTGGTCACGATGACGGGCTGGCTCATCGCCTTGTCCAGGGCCTCGCCGACCTGGGCCTCGAAGGCGCTGCGGGTCAGGGTTGCTGGCATGGGGACCTCTTTTTCGGTTCGCAAACCTAGCATACTCGCTAAATTAGCGAAATACCGAATTTTGGCGGATTCCCGATGAGCCATCCCGACGATCTCGAGCACGCCCGCTTTGCCGAGCTGAATGCGCTCGCAGGCGTGCTGCCCTATCACCGCCGCGACGAGCTCTCCGCTCTGCTCTCCGATGCGGATGTCGCTACGTTGCGCCATCTGGTCGAGAGCGGCATGGGTGCCAACACGCTGCGCGCCATCGCCTCGGATCTGGCCTATCTCGAGCGCTGGGCGCTGGCCGCGACAGGCTCTCCCCTGCCCTGGCCGGCGCCGGCCTCGCTGGTGGTGAAGTTCATTGCCCATCACCTGTGGGATGCGGTGAAGAAGGAGGCCGATCCGGCTCATGGCATGCCCGATGAGGTCGCGCACACGCTGCGAGCCATGGGTGCCCTGAAATCCACCGGCCCCCACGCGCCTGGCACGGTGAAGCGGCGGCTGTCGCTCTGGGGCTCGATGCACAAATGGCGGGGAATGACTGGGCCATTCGGCGACGGTCAGATCAGGACGGCGCTCAGACTCTCGGTGCGTGCCGCCGCCCGGCCGCGTCAGCGCAAGAGCGAGAAGGCCGTCACCGGCGATATCGTGGCAAAGCTGATTGCCACTTGCTGGCTGAACCGGCCGCAGGATCTGCGCGACAAGGCGTTGCTGCTGATCGCCTTCGCCTCAGGTGGCCGGCGGCGTTCGGAGGTGGCTGGCCTGCGCCTTGAGGACATTGTGGTGGAGCCGGACGTGCCTTCGGTTCCCGGCGATCCCACCTCCCCGCCCCTGCCCTGCCGGCGCATCCGGCTCGGGCGCACCAAGACCACCGACGCCGATCAGGATGCCAGCGTCTTTGTGATCGGCGCGCCGGTCGGGGCACTCGAGGCTTGGCTGGCCTTTACCAGAATCAAGAGCGGCCCGATCTTCCGCCGTATCGACCAGTGGGAGAACATCCGCCCGGAAGGTCTCACCGGCCAGGGCATCAACCTGATCCTCAAACGCCGCATCGCAATGGCAGGCCTCGATCCCGTCAGCTTCTCTGCCCACGGCCTGCGCTCTGGTTTCCTCACCGAGGCGGCCCGGCAAGGCGTACCCCTGCCCGAAGCGATGGCGCAGAGCCAGCACACATCCGTGCAACAGGCCGCCCGCTACTACAACGATGCCGAGCGCCGGATGGGCAAGGCGGCACGGTTGCTGGGATGAGCGCTGGCCGCCACCCTCCCCTGTTTTCTCAAGCGCGTCTGTGGATTGAGCGGAGATCAGACAGAGCAAAAGCTCGGGTGATGGCTCAAGAGCTTTCCACCAACGACGTGCATCGTTGATGGACGGACGGGAAGAGAGTGTGCTATCAAATTGGGGATCAATAAAGGAAACCAGCCATGGACACCTTCTCCGTGCGAGACTTGCGCGAACGCTCAGGCGATCTGGTGCGCCAGGCTGAAGAGGGACGGTTGTCCATCGTGGCGAAACACGGCCATCCGCTCTTCGTTGCCGTGCCGCTGGATGAGCATCTTCTCAGCGAGGGCGTTGCCGTCGCCATGGCCTGCCGCCTCTTCGCCGAGCACACCATCAGCCTTGGCAAGGCCGCAAAGCTGGCGGGTCTCCCCGTCGAGCGCTTCATTGCTGTTCTGGGAGCTATGGGGATTCCAGCCGTTGATCTTGCGCCAGCGGAGCTTGATCAAGATCTCGCCGCACTCGTCTGACCGCGGATGATCGTTGTCGACGCTTCGCCGCTCATCATGCTGGCGCGCAGCGAGCTCATCGACGTGCTGCGTGTCGTCGCGGGCGACGTCATTGTTCCCGAGGCCGTCTGGGACGAGTGCGTGAGTGAGGGCTCCCGGCCCGGTTCCAACGCGATACTGGCCGCGCAGAAGGCGGGACATATCGTGACCCGCGCTGGCGGGGTGTTGAACGATCCCCTCCCCGCGCTGGGACAGGGCGAAGTTTCCGCCATCGCGCTGGCGATGGAGCTTGGCTGTCCAGTGCTGATGGATGAACGTCTCGGTCGCCGCGTTGCCAGCTTGCATGGCGTAAGGGTGATCGGTAGCGCGGCCATCCTCATTGCAGCCAAGCAGCGTCGGCTCATCCCGGCGATCAAGCCAGTTCTGGCGGATTGGCGGGCTGCCGGATACTTCCTAAGCGAGGCGCTCCTTCAGGCTGTGCTCCAGCGCGCCAACGAGGTCTGATTGCGAGCATGCTCGCGCTTCTGGAGCCAGACGCGGATCAGGTTGCGCGAGACGTCGTGGCTTTTGGTCGGGCCATCCCGCTTCTTACCAGAGAGATAGGCATGCACGATCTGGCGCTTGAACTTGGGTAGCGTGGGTGTGGTATCGTAAGCGTGTAGGCAACCCCACGTATCTTTTGGTGTTCTGATCGCTCATTTTCCCGGTGAATCATGTGGGGAATCCTATGAGCGAGAGTATGAATCAAGATCGAGTTTTTGAGGTTTTGACGGCAGCGCCGGTGCGGACGAGGCGCAGGCTACGTGATTGGTCGGTCGACGAGAAGGCACGACTGATTTCCCAGACGCTGTTGCCTGGTGCGAATGTTTCGGCGATTGCGCGTTCTGCCGGGGTTGACCCTTCGCAGCTTTATGGATGGCGGCGACAGGCCCGGGCATCCGGGGCGGTCAAAGCCATGCCCGTTGCGCACGATGAGGTGAAGTTTGCGCGCGTCGAGGCGGCTGGCAACTGGGCTGTGGAGATTGTCATTCGGGATACGGTTGTCCGTGTTGGCGGCGACATCGATGCGGATCATCTGACCGTGATACTGAGGGCGGTGCGCAAAGCATGATTGGCCTGGGTGTCGTCGTTTACGTGTCGTGCCAGCCCGTCGACTTTCGTAAAGGTGCCGCATCCCTGATGGTGCTTGTCCGGGATGGCGGCCTCGACCCGTTCAACGGCGCGCTTTACGTGTTTCGGTCGAAACGTGCGGACCGTGTTCGGATCGTGTGGTGGGATGGCAGCGGCGTTTGTCTCTATTCGAAGACGCTTGAGGAGCAAGGCTTTTGCTGGCCTGCCCTATCGGCGGCTCGCATTCGCCTGGACCATTCGCAGCTGATGGCTCTTCTGGCCGGGATGGACTGGAAGAAGATCCGTCCGACAAAGGTGCGGCGACCCTTGCTGACGGGATGATGTCGATCTGCGGCAAGATGAATCATGCTGCTGTAATCATTGGGAAAGTGAGCGGTTTTGTGCTCTATTTGCACCCATGGATTTACCCCTGAACACCTTGCCGGACGACGTGGATGCGCTCAAGGCGATGGTGCTCGCCCTGGCGCGTGCGCAGGCGCAAGGGGATGTTCGATTAAGAGCCGCGGAGGCTGAAATCGCCCGGCTGGAGGCGATCGAACAGAGCGCCAACGAGCGGATTGCCAACCTGACGCTGATCATGAAGGTCTTGCAGCGCGCGCAACATGGCAAGCGCTCTGAACGGCTCCGCGCCGGTGGTCCTGGGGTCCTCGACGACGAGCAGATTGCCTTTGCCTTCGAGGAGGTGGAGACCGGCCTTTCGAGCGTCCAGAGCGAACTCGACCGGGGCGCCAGGGACAAGCCGAAACGCGCTCCACGCCCGCGCAAAGGCTTTGCTGCGCATCTTGAGCGCATCGAGGAGGTCATCGAGCCGGAACTCCCCGCTGGATATGAGGGCCTGGAGAAGGTGCTGATCAGCGAAGACCGTTCCGAACGGCTCGATGTCATTCCGCCGAAGTTCAGGGTCATCGTGACGCGCCGTCCCAAATATGCCTTCCGTGGCCATGACGGCGTGATCCAGGCGCTCGCACCGGCACACATCATCGAAGCCGGATTGCCAACGGAACGGCTGCTCGCCTTTATCGCGGTCTCCAAATATGCCGACGGTCTTCCGCTTTACCGTCAGGAGGCGATCTACCTGCGCGACGGGGTCGAGATCAGCCGATCCCTGATGGCCCAATGGATGGGCCATCTTGGGTTTGAACTGCAGATACTGGCCGATTACATCCTCGAAAAGATCAAGGAGGGTGAGCGGATCTTTGCCGACGAAACGAGCTTGCCCACTCTGGCTCCCGGATCGGGGAAAGCAACCAAGGCCTGGTTATGGGCCTACGCGCGCGATGATCGCCCCTATGGCGGCACCAGTCCGCCAATGGTGGCCTATCGCTTCGAAGACGGCAGAGGCGCTGAATGTGTGGCCCGTCATCTGTCCGGGTACAACGGCATCCTGCAGGTCGATGGATACGTGGCCTATAGCAGCCTTGCCAAGAGCCAGGCCAAGAGCCAGGCCAAGAGCCAGGCCAAGAGCCAGGCCAAGAGCCACGCCAAAAGCCAGGCCAAAACCGGCAGCACAGAAACGATGAGGCTTGCCGGATGCTGGGCGCATCTCAGGCGCAGGTTCTACGATCTGCACATCAGCGGCGTCTCGCAGGCTGCCACGGACAGCGTCATGGCCATGACCGAGCTGTGGAGGGTCGAAGATGACGTGCGCGGCCGGAATGCAGACACCCGCGCGAAGCTCCGGCAGGAAAAGTCTGCGCCTGTCGTCGCGCGCCTCTTCGATCTTTGGGAACGGGAGCTCGGCAAGGTCTCCGGCAAGTCCAAGACGGCGGAAGCAATCCGCTATGCGCTCGCCCGCCGTGAAGCACTCGAACGGTTCCTCTCCGACGGTCGCATTGAAATCGACTCCAACATCGTCGAACGGGCCATCAGGCCCCAAACCATTACGCGAAAGAACAGCCTCTTTGCCGGAAGTGAAGGCGGTGGCAGGACCTGGGCTACACTGGGAACGCTTCTGCAAACCGCCAGGATGAACAATGTCGATCCTCTCGACTGGCTGTCGCAAACCCTCGCGCATATCGCCCAAGGATGGCCCGCATCCAAAATCGACGCCCTCATGCCCTGGAACTTCAGGTCAAACGCCCTCAGCTAACCGCTTACCGCTTACGGACAACCGTATCCCGAATGACAATCTCCACAGCCCAGTTGCCAGCCGCCTCGACGCGCGCAAACTTCACCTCATCGTGCGCAACGGGCATGGCTTTGACCGCCCCGGATGCCCGGGCCTGTCGCCGCCATCCATAAAGCTGCGAAGGGTCAACCCCGGCAGAACGCGCAATCGCCGAAACATTCGCACCAGGCAACAGCGTCTGGGAAATCAGTCGTGCCTTCTCGTCGACCGACCAATCACGTGGCCTGCGCCTCGTCCGCACCGGCGCTGCCGTCAAAACCTCAAAAACTCGATCTTGATTCATACTCTCGCTCATAGGATTCCCCACATGATTCACCGGGAAAATGAGCGATCAGAACACCAAAAGATACGTGGGGTTGCCTACACGCTTACGAAAGAACAGCGTAAGCGGTTAGCTGAGGGCGTTTGACCTGAAGTTCCAGGGCATGAGGGCGTCGATTTTGGATGCGGGCCATCCTTGGGCGATATGCGCGAGGGTTTGCGACAGCCAGTCGAGAGGATCGACATTGTTCATCCTGGCGGTTTGCAGAAGCGTTCCCAGTGTAGCCCAGGTCCTGCCACCGCCTTCACTTCCGGCAAAGAGGCTGTTCTTTCGCGTAATGGTTTGGGGCCTGATGGCCCGTTCGACGATGTTGGAGTCGATTTCAATGCGACCGTCGGAGAGGAACCGTTCGAGTGCTTCACGGCGGGCGAGCGCATAGCGGATTGCTTCCGCCGTCTTGGACTTGCCGGAGACCTTGCCGAGCTCCCGTTCCCAAAGATCGAAGAGGCGCGCGACGACAGGCGCAGACTTTTCCTGCCGGAGCTTCGCGCGGGTGTCTGCATTCCGGCCGCGCACGTCATCTTCGACCCTCCACAGCTCGGTCATGGCCATGACGCTGTCCGTGGCAGCCTGCGAGACGCCGCTGATGTGCAGATCGTAGAACCTGCGCCTGAGATGCGCCCAGCATCCGGCAAGCCTCATCGTTTCTGTGCTGCCGGTTTTGGCCTGGCTTTTGGCGTGGCTCTTGGCCTGGCTCTTGGCCTGGCTCTTGGCAAGGCTGCTATAGGCCACGTATCCATCGACCTGCAGGATGCCGTTGTACCCGGACAGATGACGGGCCACACATTCAGCGCCTCTGCCGTCTTCGAAGCGATAGGCCACCATTGGCGGACTGGTGCCGCCATAGGGGCGATCATCGCGCGCGTAGGCCCATAACCAGGCCTTGGTTGCTTTCCCCGATCCGGGAGCCAGAGTGGGCAAGCTCGTTTCGTCGGCAAAGATCCGCTCACCCTCCTTGATCTTTTCGAGGATGTAATCGGCCAGTATCTGCAGTTCAAACCCAAGATGGCCCATCCATTGGGCCATCAGGGATCGGCTGATCTCGACCCCGTCGCGCAGGTAGATCGCCTCCTGA
>JAAVVV010000002.1 GCA_023910605.1 Bosea sp. (in: a-proteobacteria)
AGCATCCCACCTTCCGGCGCACGATATTCGTGCAAGGCGGATCAGCGACGGCGTGATTGGCCGGCCGGGATGAAGTGGTAGTGGTGCCGGATCGCGGCGACGACGGTTGGAATGCCCTTCCACGCTTCGGCATAGACCGCTTTTGTCTCCGCGCTCGGCTGCGGTCGGCCCAGATAGGGTTTGCCTCGGTCGTCCTGGCAGTAGAGCAGGATTGGCAGCATTTTCTCGTGGAGGGGATGGGACGGATCCATCGCTGTCTTCCAGTCTGCTCGGTTCAGGTTGACCGCGGCGAGGAAGCCCTCACACCAGTCTGCCGGCCAGATGTCACCATTGCCCCGACGCCGATGGTGCGGCCTGATGATCGTGCGGTTGGTGAGTTCGGCGCCGATGCGGTTGAAGCGGTCAGCCGCAGCCTTCATGGCAGCGAACTCCGGCGTGCCGCCGACATTGAGCGCGCCGTGCTCGAGCGCCAGTGCCTTAAGCAGTGCGCCGATCAGGTCAAGACCAACCGGACCGGCGGCAAGCGCGGTGATGAAGCCGTCGAGCATGGCAAGGTTTGTGGTCAATGGCCCGATTGCGCGGCGCGCCTGCAGCCAGCGATCGAGTTCCTTGTCCTCCATGGCCCGTTCGGGTGCCGGGGCCTGGGCGGCACTGCGTTTGGTTGTCATGCCGCCAGTCTTGCAGGCTCGCGCGCCGCTTTCCAGTTCCAGACGAGCAACTGGTCGAGATCGGTTGCCTTGACGTCCCCGCTGACGATCTTCTCGAGGACATCGTTCAGCCAGGTGAAGGGATCGACGTCATTGAGCCGCGCGGTGTTGAGGAGGGAGGCGAGGATCGCCCAGGTCTGCGCCCCGCCGTCATTACCGGCAAAGAGAAAATTGCGTCTTCCGAGGGCAACCAGGCGCATGGTCCGCTCGACCGTGTTGCTGTCGACCTCGAGCCGTCCATCATTGAGGCAGCGCGTCAGCCCCTCCCAATGACCGAGCGTGTAGCGGATGGCCTTGGCAAGGTTCGACTGCCGGGACAGTCCCATCAGCTCGGCCTCGAGCCTTGACTTGAGGTCGGCCATGAGTGGGGCCGTATGGGCCTGCCGCCATGCGCGCCGCTCCTCAGCACTCTTGCCGCGGATACGGCCTTCGATGGCATAGATGGCGGCGAAGCGCCTGATGATGTCGGCCGCGATCGGGGAACTGGTCTGCTGGTGGACCTCGACGAACTTGCGCCGTGCATGGGCCAGACAGAAGGCGAGCGTGATTGGACCGCCCGTGCGGTCGGGATGGGCCAGCTTCTTGTAGACGGCATAGCCATCGACCTGCAGAAGGCCCTGCCAGTCGGCCAGTTGTGTCTCGATCTCCCGATGACTGCGTCCGTCGGCATGGATGTAGACCACTGCCGGTGGGGATGGCCCACCCCAGGGCCGGTCATCCATGACATGGGCCCAGAACTGGGCCTTGTGCGTTCGCTTCAGCCCCGGTCTTCGCACCGGCAAAGGTGTCTCGTCGCAGAAGATCCGGTCGGCGCGGTGGACCGCAACCAGAAGGCGCTCATAGAGGGGGC